>JAPPDN010000083.1 GCA_028824575.1 Candidatus Poribacteria bacterium
CGAGGCCGCCGGCGAAGAAGTCTGTGGACAAAATCGTATGGAAGAAGCAGATTATTTCCTCCAAAGAACGTTCTACAACGAACCCCCTCAACTTGTCCGAGACTTTTCGGAAGTCCAATATGGTTGTGGATATGGGTTAATTCTGAAAAGGGAACGCAACAAGATTGAACGTTTATTGAACAATACAAATTGGAATCATTATTCCAATCTTGCTGTGCATAATTGTAGACACATATCCATGTATCATATCCGCCAAGCCATCGTAGACGGAGGGTTTGTTGATGCTTGACGCAATTCGGGTAATGAAGGATGTAATAGCAACGTATGCAAATAACCCGAAGTGGGTAGATGTGCCATTAGGCGATATTAAGATACTTAGTAACACCCATGTTGGTAACGCCGGACAAGATTTTATTAAACAGTGGTGTCAGGCACAGGAATTGGCATGGGAATCTCCGGAAAGCACTCAAAGTCCTTGGGATGCGCGCATAGAAAATATAACATTTGAAATCAAAACTGCTACAGAAGATGTGAGTGGCAAGTTTCAGTTCAATCATATACGTCATCATCGGGACTATCAAGCCTTACTTGTTTTAGGGATTGCACCAAGTGAAATTCTGTTTAACGCTTGGCGAAAAGGCGACGTATGGGAAGGAAAATCAGGACGTTTAGCAAGTATGGATAAAGATTCATCTGCTACTTTTAAACTCACCAAAAAGCCTTCCGAATTACTCTCTATAACTGAATTTACGGATAAAATTAATGAGATAGCTAAATCCCTTGCCTAAAGATTCTTTGATGAAATCAATTCATATCATATCAGTAATCGTAAGATCTACTATATACACAACCACTAAACAAAACGGAGAAATTTAAAATGACAAAGCAGAACCGAAACGTCCTCATCACCGGCGGCACCGGTATATTAGGGAGTGCCGTCACTAAAGCCTATCTCTCGCAAGGCGACACTGTCGCAGTGACCTACCTGTTTGAAGAAGAAGTCGAACGCTTCAAACAATATAACCCTGACCTCAGTGAAGACGTTACTTTCCTATTTGCAAATGTTACCGAGGAAACCGAAGTTCAGAAGACCATTGACGAATTCGTATCCAAGTTTGGATCATTGGATGTCTTGATAAATATTGTCGGCGGCTTTGTCGGAGGGATACCAATAGCAGAACTTGAAGAGGATAGATGGGATTTCATGATGAATCTCAACCTCAAATCGGTTTTCCTCTGCTGCAAGACCGTTATTCCACACATGACAGCACAAAGTTACGGAAAGATCATCAACGTCTCCGCACGCGCTGGCTTAAAAGGCGAGGCGGGGTTGAGTGCCTATTGTGTCTCGAAAGGTGGTGTCCGCACTTTGACCGAGTCGTTAGCCGCTGAGGTCATGGATTCAGGGGTAAATGTCAACGCTATTATGCCGAGCGTTATGGATACTCCCGCCAACCGGGAATCCATGCCAGACGAAGAACACGATCGGTGGGTAGCCCCCGCCGATGTCGCCAAGGTGATATGTTTCCTCACTTCCGACGATGCTACTATCATCAACGGTGCTGCCATCCCCGTTTATGGCAGAGCCTAATCTACCGACCCTTTGCACGGGCGGACTACAATGTCCGCCCATTTCGTAAATCGATAAAAAAGAACACATTTTCTATCCCACCTGTTTTCAACTCCCTATAGAAACAGAAGATTGCTAAAAGAAAAAAGCAGCATTTTAAACCTGCCATAAATTCCAACGTCTTATTAAGTGTTTAGATTTTAAACGCACCTTTCGCGTTGCACGGCGTGTTAAAGGCACAACTACAATAGACGTGCCTGAACGACTTTACCTTTCACTTCACCAATCAACTAAACCCAACGCTTAAATATATAACAAAAGGAGATATTCCATGAACCAATTGGAATTCTACACACTCGCGAGAAGTCTTTTTGTCCCTTCAGAGACCAAGGCATCTCACTTTCAAAAACTGACAGTTGAACGTTATCACGTGAACGTCTCAATTGATGATAATCGGTTAGCAACAACAGAAGTAGATCTCGTTTTCAGCAATCCAAATAACGTTCCTGTCGGTGGTCTATTTCTTTTTCCACTACCGGCTGGCGCAAAACAAAAAAATACCGAGATTCGCATTAGTGGCAATCTCACGGAACCACAGTTGCTGAGACAACAGAAGTTAACCGAGTTCTACAAACGCATTCTTCAAGCACAAGACTTGCAAATCCTACAGACAATCGGCACTTCCGCGTTGCAAGTAGAGATCCCACCGATTCCTGATAATAGTGAATGTCGCGTTCAGATTAGATATTCTGAACTTGTTGAGAAAACCGACGAAAGTTTAGTGTACACGCATCACTTGCGAACCAATCAGCTTGTCGAAAGTTTCTTGATGTCGATAGACATTGAAGGTGAGGACGCACTCGGAGGCATTGAGTCCCCATCGCACGACGTTACGGTTACGCAAAACTATGCAAGCGCAAACATGGCTTACTATGCCTCTAATGTTGAATTAGATTCGGATTTCATCTGTCGCTATGCGTTTGTCGATGATGTTTTTAATACCGATAACGTTTTTAATGAAGCAGAACCGGTCCGGTGCGATATACCTATGGATAACGCACCGCCATTAACGCTTCACAGCCCTACTTTCGAGCGGAAGAGGCCCGCGCGAGTCATGGAATCCTTTGCGTACAGTGCAATTGTTCCGACATCAGCACAATTAAACCCGCCTAATGGGACTGCTTACCGCGATGTCTTCTTCAAAGGACACGGCACGAACCCCTTTATTGATCCTGAAGACGACAACCAATCAACTTTTGGTATGGATGCCGATAGCGCGTCCTATTCCGTAGTGCGCCGTTATCTCCGAGATGGCTATCTGCCACCGATAGAAGCCGTACGGGTCGAGGAGTTCGTCAACGCTTTTGATTATGACTATACACCGCCAACAGACGACACTTTCGCACTGCATCTTGAGGGCGCACCTTCAAAATTTGGTGAAGGCAAGCGACTCCAGTTGCTACGCATTGGCATCCAAGGACGTGTTGTTCCTGATGTTGATCGCAAGGATGCGGTGCTCACCTTCGTAATTGATGTCTCCGGTTCGATGGGAATGGAGAATCGGTTGGGGTTGGTGAAAAAGGCGTTGCGACTTTTAGTCAAGCAACTCCGTCCCGCCGACAAGATTGGCATTGTCGTTTATGGAACAAACGCTCGGGTCATCCTACCGCATACCAGCGTTGTGAATCGTGAACACATCTTGGAAAGCATTGATTCTCTGTATCCAGAAGGTGTGACAAATGTTGAAGACGGAATTCACAAAGGGTATGAACTCGCTCGCAGGAATTCAGACAGCGATTGCATCAACCGCGTGATTCTTTGTTCAGACGGCGTTGCGAACGAGGGTGTAACATCCGCAGAAGCACTGCTCAAGCAAATTCGCAACTATGTTGATGAGGATGGCATCTTCTTAACCACAGTCGGCTTCGGCATGGAGAATTACAACGATGTCCTGATGGAAAAACTCGCGAAGAAAGGCAACGGAAATTACGCCTATGTGGATACCCTTAGCGAGGCACGCCGTATCTTCGTCGAGAATCTCACCGGTACCTTGCAGATTATCGCGAAAGACGCAAAGGTACAGGTCAAGTTCAATCCAGACACCGTGCGATCCTTCCGGCTGATTGGTTATGAAAATCGCCAGATGAAACATGAGGATTTCCGAAACGACGATGCGGATGCTGGAGAGATCGGATCCGGACACAGCGTCACCGCACTCTATGAAGTCAAACTTAACAAGGGGATTGACAGAGGTAGACTCGCGAAAGTCTCTATACGGTATGAAGACCCCGATACACAGAAAGTAACGGAAGTCAGCGAGAAATTCCGTGTTGAAGACCTTAAAGACCAGTTTGAGGGCACTTCACTCGGACTTCAGTTTGCCGCCACCGTCGCGCAATTTGCTGAAATCCTACGGGAGAGTGTCTGGGCGAAAAACGGTTGTCTAAAAACTGTCCACCAGACGCTTAAAAGCATCTTGCAACAGCATCCAGAGGTTATCTCGAAAGATGAAGAGCACGCCGAGAAGCGCGGTGAGGAATTGTTAGTACTTGTACGTAATACTGAACGCATCAAGAAACAGGAACAAGCAAGTTAGGGCATCCGGCGTATGTTCCTATCATTGACGAAACGGTTTTCTCAGTTGCGTCTGCATAAGTCGCTCTAAAATTTGCAGGCGCAACGCCGTTTCAACATCCACAACTTCAGGTTTACCAGCGAGATTATTTGTCTCATCCGGATCGTTTTTCACATCAAACAACAGATAAACTTCGCCATCTTTGTTGAGCGCAGCCTTCCATTCCTGAGTTAGCAGCATGATCTCGCCCTCTATCTCAGAAATTGCGAAATCACGGTGCGTCGCTTCGGAGTTCGTTAGCACTGGACACAACGATTGCCCGAACTGACGATGCTCCAGTTCACCACCTGCTATTTCAACAAGCGTTGGACCAATATCAATCCACTCCACCGGACTATCACAGGTGATCCCGGCGTTTGTGCTGTCAGGGGCTCGTACAAGTAGCGGGATCCGAACTGCGCCGTTGAGGAAGTTGCCTTTATAAATGAGTCCATAGTCTCCGTTCATCTCACCGTGATCGGAGGTATGCACAATGAGTGTATTTTCAAGTTCGCCGCGTGCCGCAATTGCATCAAGAATTTCGCCAATCTGTGCATCAATAAGTGTGACATTGCCTGCGTAATTCGCGCGGAGTCTACCGATTTCACCGGGTTCAAACGCTGGATTCATCCGCTGCATAAGCCTATCTAAATGTCCTTGCGGACGTTCTCCGGCAGGTGGGCGCGGGACTGCGGGTGGCATCTCCTTCGGATCATACATGCTGGCGTAAGGTTCGGGCGTATCCCAAGGCTCATGCGGTCCTCCGAAACTGACCCAACAGCACCAAGGCTCCTCTCGATCATAGTTCTGGAGGTATTGCTTTGCCTGTTGTCCGACGTAGACATCGGCGTAGTCTTCAAGTCCTAACGTTGATGGACGCACGAGGTACGGTTTCGTGCTAAACCGTTCACGATAATCAGCGCGGTAGCCATCCCAAAGTCCTTTCGCCTCCCATTCCGCTGTCATGTGCGACAGGACATTCGCGCTTGCCCGCGGCCCACCGATTTCATTCACATCATCCAACCCGTAGGCATTCATTAATCCCTCGCGCTCACGCAAGTCCCCACCGTGTGGATGGAGATGTGTTTTGCCGAAAAGACTTGTCCGGTAACCCGCGTCTCGCACCGCTTGCATCCATGTCGGCGTTTCAGCAGGCATCTGATGCTGCATATTGTTCCAAACGCCGGTGTTATGCGGATATAAACCTGTCGCTAAACTGAGTCGCGTCGGGATACAGACCGGCGAGGTTGTGACACAATTCGTAAATTGAACGCCTTCGCTTGCAATACGATCCAAATTCGGAGTCTGCACCCAATCACCACTGCAACCCATCGCGTCCCACCGCTGCTGGTCTGTCATCAATAAAAGAATATTCGGACTTCCCATCTTTAACCTCGTTCAATTCCGGCTTCGGTAAAGGCATTTGACAGTGTCTCGTAAGAGAGTGTCGCAGCAGCGAGCGGATCGTAGTCTTCACGTGCCTGCACCATAAAACTCACTTCAGCGGTGATGAACCCCTCATAACCGTAGGCTTGCATCTTCTTGAGGTAGTCAACATAATCAAAAGTGCCTTCGCCGGGGATGAGGAACTCAAAGTCCGGGGCAATACCGCGCTGATCTTTGACATGCGTATGTGCTGATACCGCCGCCAGTGCCGACACCGTTTCTTCTGTCGGCATACCGACAATATCAAAATGGCTGATGTCGAAGTTGACCTTGAGATATGGCGAATTGACGATTTCCAAGAGTTCAAGCACTTTCGCTGGTGTGTCAATGATTGCACCGATATGCGGCTCCATTGCGATCGTAACGCCGCGCGATGCACCGTAATCCACAAGTGCTCCTATCCGTTCCGCGAGGAATTCTTTGTTTCTGTCCCAATCCTCCGGTTTTCCGCCGGGGGTTGTATTAACTGCAGGTAGTTCATCCCCTTGTGCGAGTTCGACAGCAAGATCAACGCCACCTTTCAACCGCCACATATTCTTCGCATGTGCATCAGGGTCTGTTTCGAGTAAACTGGAATGTGCCGCGATTGCCGGTAGTGCTAAATTGTGCTGTTCCAACAGAGACGCAATCCGTTTCCGTTCCGCGGCATCAAGCGTGCTGAGTTCAGTCGTGAAGCGTGGAATGATAGTGAGTTCAACCCCATCGTATCCGAGACTCGCGAGATGGGAGATGGCGGTATCAATAGGGACAGTAGGCATTCCCCATGTGCTGTATCCAAGTTTCATTTTTTAATTTTTCCTTGCGGTTAAATAGTGTAGATTTGAACTTTAGCACCCTTTTCTTAAGTCCGCCCTCCACTACGTTACGGGCTACAGGTTTTGTACTATGAAGAAGATTTCACGATGGTTTCTGGTGAAATTCACGTCCGACTCTAAGTGGTACGTCGGATCCACCAAAAATCTGTGCGAAATGAAATTATGCCTTAAATGGCATAATTTGTCTTTGCTCTACATTTGGAGCACAGTGCAGAAACTTAATAGTTAGAGGATGTCAAAAGATCGAACCGATCCAATCGTTTATTAGGAAGTCGACGCGTTGAATGAGCAAAGCGACACGTCCCATAACCGTGTTACCGAACGCTGAACCGAAACCGATCATAAGAAAGGCGATCCCGACTTTTGAAAGCCAATTGACAGGTCCACGGTGTTCAACAGAAAAGAAGAAATAGGTGAGTGTGCAAACAACTCCAATAACCATGAGGATCGCGCCAGTAATCTCAAATGCACTGAGTACCCCAATCCTTGAATACGGGTCAATTGTGCCGCGAACTTGTGCAAAGATGTCTGTTTGCAACGCGTTCGGAATCATAATACCTGAACTAATCCCCATCAAAATTGCGATAGGATAACGAATTAACCAAGCGCGTCGTGACGACAGGCGCGCAAAAAATAAACATCCCATACAGATCGGTATCAGCGTTAAAAAACCGAGACGCGCTGTTTCATCTGTTACTGCGTTTTTGATTGGGGTCCATGCGTATGGAATAAATCCAAAATAGATGGTGATTACAATAATATAGCCAACAGACATACCCACTAAGAGATGTTCCGCAAACCGATAGAACGGATTATCGCGGTAAAGAAAACTGTAGATACAGAGCGTCAAAATAGCTGCAATCCAGATGCCCAAAGTTTCCATAAAATTTTACTCCTCTCGTTGACGCTGCACAAAGAACGCAATATTTCCTATGACCACTAATCCGATAATCAAAAGATGCACTAAAGATGCGGTATTTATTCCCTTTGTTCCATCTCCGGGTGCTTTTATCAGTTTTTCGTATTCCCCGGCACCCCGAAAGCCGGACAACAAACCTACCAACTGCCCCGTTTGTAGATACGGATACATCTGTGACACAATCACACCTGTGACCCCAGCAGCAATCTTCAAATTGAATTTAGTGTGCCCGTAAGTAATCCAACCTTCTACGGATGAACCGGCGGCGAGGTTTAAGAGCAGCGAAATTTGGTCGTAGTTCGTGATATTTTGCATCATCGGAATTTCGGTGATTGATGTTGCTGAAAAATCACTATCATAGACGCTGGCAATTTCCGCACCCATCCCAAGGATCACATACTCTTCGCCAGGACGATACCCGAGCAGGACATAGTCTTCACCGTACACGGCTTCCTTTTCTGCAGCGACCTGCTGCATCACCCTATCAGCAAGCGGTACAGCGTCTATATAAGCCACCGCGACCCCGATAACCTTTATTCCCTTATCAAAACAGTGTTTCATGACAGCTGCAGCCATCGGCTCTGTTTCTGGAAAAGAAGAAGGTCCATAATCAAACGAGATCATAATCGTTGAACCGGCTGGCAATGCATCAATGTAATCGTAAAGTTTCTGTGTGGGTTCAGAGACATTGAGCGGTAAACTAAAAGGGAACAACATCGGGATAATAACCACCAGAGCAACAAAAATAAAAATAATGCGCCGATCTATGTTCATCAATTTTTCAAACATTTATTAATCGCCTCCACCTAAGTAAGAACGTTCGATACCGAGGATGATTCGGATGGATTGTGAAATGGCACCTAAGCTAACCCCGAGGATAATCCCGCGCCTTGCTGAAAGATTGGGGTTATCCAAAATCCATTGGCGAGCGTTTGAGGCAGCATCAGGCCAAAGTAAATCGCCAACAGGCACATTTCCTAACATCACGATTACTGCTGTGACGAGGAGCAACGTCGCTTCAAATGTTCGGGCACGAAAAGCACGGTAGGCTGCAGAGGCAATAAAAAAAGCGAGCAGCGAAAACATTGTCGCGTCCATTGGGACCTGAACGTTATTAAACAACCATGCAAACGCAGGATGTTGGGGACCAGACGGAACGCCTGCTGCGACCATCGCTAACATACCCGCGAAAACAACAAAACTATATTGCCAATGTTCGGTGCGACGCTGAATGCGGTTCCAATGGGTTTGGATAAGTGTCACCACGGCTAAAACAAAGACAAAGGGCGAAATGACCCTCCCCCAATTTGCAATTTCTTTATAGGTTGCCTGGGAAGCGGCATGTGGACTAAACTCCGTGAGAATCATTACAATCCCGAAGAGAAAGCAGAGCACTAAGGGGACTTTCTGTTTCATGATTAAGTATAATATGGGCTTGCAGTCTGTGCCCTAAACCTCCTAATTCACCTGCTGTAAGAGCGTTGTGATCCAATTAATACCAGAAATTTCAAGAGCCACACCCAGCACAATCATCCCCAAAATCAGCACCTTGCCCCAATCTTGTCCCTTAAGACTTCCAAGGAACATAGGATCTTTAGAGAGATATGCTGTCGCTGCGTAGAGTTCTTCACCTATGAGCGTATAATCACACGCAGCGATGAAGAACGGAAGTTGATGTTCAGAGTCTGTTCCAGCGATCTGAATAGCACCGATAGAATTTCCGGTTTCAGCGAGGATAAGCGATTCCGCTGCAAAAGAACCTTGTAGAAATATCGCAGCAGGCTTCTCACGAACCATCATGCCATCAACACCCGCAGCGTAAGCAAACTGGCTGCCAGTAAGATAGAAAATATTTTCCTCATTATAAGCATCTGGATGTCCCTCATCAATGTAGGAGGTTTTGACTACCTCGCGAACCACATTTAGCACAATCGGATCAATGCACGGCACACGCAGCGGCGTTTCATAATCCGCTGTTCGGCGCGCAACCTGCCCTAAAATCGTCATACTGGCAATCGTCGCAACTCGCCCTATACTACCTAATCCTAAAACGTAAAGAATGGAACGCCCCATCTCTGTCGCTCTGCCAATCGCCTCATCTACCGCCTCTAAACCCGGAATGCGCCGGACGAATATCTCTTTACCACTTCGCGCATCATATATATTCCAAACAATGGTTGCGGAAAAAAGGAGCATGACGATAAATAGCGCGGTCTTACCAGTGTGAAACCATTCACCTGTTCCTTTGACCGGAATAGTCTGCTCAGAATCTACAGTTGCCTCTGTTTCGGTAGTAGCACGCACAATGTAGGTGTAAATGTTTCCTTTTTCAATAGCAGAATCGACATAAGTCGTTGTTCCAGCGGGCAACAGTTCACCGATTTCTTCAAGATCGCCGTCTGCTATCTGTCGTAGGATTTGATAGCCACTGATACCAGTATCCTCAGCTGCGGCATCCCACTTAATAGTAATGCTGGAGCCATCGTCATTCGGCGTATCCACTGCCGTGACATTTGACGGTGCGGCAGACTCTTGGCTGAACGCAGTGCTGACGCTTAGGCATAAAACCAAGCAGATGGCTACCCATTGAGTTGTTTTTATCATAAGTGTTATATTCCTCGAGAGTGGTTATCAGTTTGCTTCGCAGTGAGAATACGCTGCGCTTTCAGTTATCAGTTAAAGAGTGCCTCGCAGTGAGAGTTGTGGCAGTAGCAGGAAAGGTAACCGCCAAAATGTGCTAACTGAGTACTGAAAGATTTTTCGCAGAAAAATCGTACTGAAAACTGACAACTATTAAAAACATTGTGATATGGCTTCTAAAACGTGCTGATCGTCCACATCGTTTCGGATAACAACTTCTCCAATACGCGTCGGTAGAATGAGGCGGAGTCTACCGCCGAGCGTCTTTTTGTCTAAATACATAGCATCACATATTGCTTCTGGAGTCAGGTCGGGCGGGAATGTGAGCGGCAATTTCGCACGGTTTAAGAGCGTGCGTTGCCGTTGAAAATCGGTCTCAGAGAACATCTGCAAATTAACCGCCAATTGCGCAGCACAATTCATACCGATGGAAACCGCTTCACCATGTCGGTATCTGTTGTAATGTGTCAGCGTTTCAAGCGCGTGGCCAAATGTATGTCCATAATTAAGCACCATCCGCAGCCCACTCTCTTTCTCATCTTTCG
>JAPPDN010000883.1:0-927 GCA_028824575.1 Candidatus Poribacteria bacterium
GTATAGACCTGTTCGCGAAATATAGCATCAACATCCTTTTCAACGCGTGTGACACTCTGAAAAAATACCACAACTTCTAAAGCAATTGCAATAATAGCAATCGGTAACATAATACGCCAGAACACCCCAAAGTTGTCTCGATACTGTGAGAAAATTGTTCGCGCAAGTTTAGCACGTTGGTTGTCAGCCATTCCAATGTCCCCTCCGGTGTGTTCGGAAAGTGGATGTCTAAATTCTTTAGGGCTTACGCATTTTCTCTTAAAGTCCCCCTGATAAGGGGGATTTAGGGGGTTAAATACAGCCAAATAACGATTTTCTGTTCAATTTGCGTAAGTCCTATTCTTAATCCGTTACCTGCATCTCAATATCAAAAGCCTCTTTCCGAATCCGGAGGTCGAAGTAAAGTAGCGCAAAACCGATGGTACTAATCGGCATCGTAAGTCCAGCGATGATCAATGAACCGATAGTGTAAATCGTATAATACGCCCACCCAATATCAATAGGCGTCGGTGCAAATAGACGACGAATCATCCCCAAAAAGCCCGCATCCCCGCCTCCGATGCCGCCAGTTAACGAAGCAAAAAGAATGGCGTAAGATGTCTGAAGAATAAACGCTATCATGAAACCGATTATAGTAATCGCTATACCAATCCCAAACACTCGCCACCAAGTACCTTTGACCAACTCAGTGCTCCGTCGCAATGCGTGCCTCGGTGTAGTTTCCTCAAACAACACAGGAAGTGTATAGAGACCCCACCGAAACGCAAAATAGATTGCGAACGGTAAACCGATAATTGTAATAGATAAACATATTACAACCAAATAATAGAGAAGCGTACTACCGAGAAGCGATAAAAAACGTCGCCAAGCATGTTGCAAAACAGAAAAAGAACTAAAGTCCTCGCTTAAGTATACCTGTGCAAACAC
>JAPPDN010000883.1:937-2073 GCA_028824575.1 Candidatus Poribacteria bacterium
AAAATGTGCGCCAGGCGTGTTTCAATGCTGCTTTAGAAGTTTTGTCCTTGCGTAAGTATGCCGTTTCACTCGCATAAGCCAACCCCGCAACAACCAAAAAAGCCACTAAAGCACCCACAACAGTCGTCAATATTGACATGATAATAGCAGTACTCGGTACGGCATCAATAGCAGTAGCCACAGAAATAAGGTTTACCGCAAACCCTAACACAAAATAAACGACAACAATACCAAAAAACAGTTGAAAATGGCTCCGATAGAGGCTGAACATTCCGTCCAAAATATCCACTAAAGACATCGGTTGCAGGGGCGCAGAAGCCATCTCACTATTATCTGTCTGTACTAAATCGTTACGTTCGTTCATAGTTCCTCCAGTTCTAAAAAGTTCTCTCTATATGTTTATTCTATCACACTTCACGCTTTACATCAAATCCTATGAATTACGGACCCGCATCTCAATATCAAATCCTTCTTTCCGAATACGCAAATCGAAGTAGAGAAGCGTCACACCGATCGCATAAATCGGAAGTGTAAAGGCATCCCATCCAAGATAGACAATATACATAATCAGCGAATCCAAAGATGTTGGCCGAATGTCTACATATTCCAAACGCAACAGATCTCCAATTATCTCCATGAGGCTACCCTCTTGGACGATGCCCAATAAGGCGCAGACAACACCCAAAGAACCACCTAATATATAATATATGCCTATTTCAAGTAACAAAATTGCCAGAGTTATGCTACAGACGCGCATCCAGGTACCTCGAACTAATATCCTACTCCGCCCAAATGCCTCCATAACTGTAAACCCCTCAAGCAATACAGCGTGCCCGTAAAAAACCCAACTTATATAAAATACACACAAAACAGGCAGAGAGAGCAGTGAGAGCGGTGTTATTATTGACATCTCAATTGAATCTAATGTTAAAATCATATAAGGAATTAAAAAGAGCAGCGAACTACCAAAATATATCGGAAATTGGGAACAGAACTTCTGTAATGCGACGCGAAACGTGACCGGTCTGCCTAAATAGATTTTGCTGCTTGCAATGACAAAGACACCCACACAGAACATATACACAAGGTTGTCTAACACATCCTCCACATCAGAAATCAAGTTGTCAAGGTTCGAT
>JAPPDN010000883.1:2083-9694 GCA_028824575.1 Candidatus Poribacteria bacterium
GACAACTACCGCCTCTTGCAACCCAATCCAGACAATATAGATAGAAATTATCGGCAAAAAGAACCGAAAGTTATTTCGATAGAGACTCAAAGCATTATCCAGAATACCACCGAGTCCCATCGGTTGGAACGTATGTATCTGCCTGTTGTCTGTTTTTAACGTATCAGTCGAATCTAACATCTATTCTCCACCCATCGCGCATAATACCGATAAGCTATATCTTAACGTTCCCCATAGGTGTCAATTTTAGAAATAACAACCGTCTCAGCCCCAGATCCGGTAGGTTCGGTTTTGCGGTGTACTCACCCAAATGCGATCTGCATTCCCAATCGAACCGGATCCTACGCGGAGACCTCGATGACTTCAAAGCCCTCTTGAGTTCCGTAGGATTTATTTGCTTGGGTGTTTCTGCAGCATCTTTGTAGAAAACCGTAACCCCCACAAACCAAGCCCCGTAGGGGGTTTTTGATAGGGTGTTTCTTCAGCATTTGTAAGGTTGCTCCTATAAAATACAGCGAAATCTCCCTAAATTGACACCTATGGCTATGTCTTAACGTTCCCCTATGAAGTTATTCTATAGGTTCCGCACACTTGTGTCAAGTCAGGAACATTCAATCGGACGAACATAGAAACGAACGCGTTGCCTTACACAAATAGGTGTGGTATACTCTATCTATTATTGGATTCACACACAAAGGAAAAACGGGATGCCTAATGCGCGCGGTAAATGGAAAGATAGATGTATATACAGGATAGTCTCCTTCTTCGGGTGGTGGTGCCGTCAACTTCCGAAAGAGTGGGCACTGCAATTCGGACGTGGTATAGGCATCCTATTCTATCATCTCATCAAAAAACGGCGCGAGATTGCCTTGCATAATTTACAGATTGCGTTCGGCAGTCAACTCACAGCAGCGCAGCGCAGAGAAATCTGTAAGGCAAGTTTTATCAATGTCGGCAAAACCTGCATTGAATTCCTCCGATTTCCCAAACTCAACGCCGAAAACATTTGGAACGAAGTCACTGTAGAAGGCAGGGAAAATCTCCATGCTGCTTTAGAAGCCGGCAAAGGCGCGATCGTGTTTCTTGCACATTTCGGAAATTGGGAACTCCTTTCACTCGTATACGGGGCACTGATCCCAGACCGAGCGAAAGCCATCGCTTTCCCTATAAAAAATGATCTGCTCAACACCTACATCTGGCAGCACCGCCAGCAGATGAGCCTGAAACTAATTCCGCGGAAACAGGCAGTCCGTGAAACGCTGCGCGCCCTTAAAAACAACGAGGCGGTCGGATTTTTCGCCGATCAGAACGCCGGGCCCGAAGGCGTATTCGTCGAGTTTCTGGGGAAGAAGGCTTCCGCGGCTCGCGGGCCTGCTGTGCTTGCCCTC
Source organism: Candidatus Poribacteria bacterium (assembly GCA_028824575.1). Classification (GTDB taxonomy): domain Bacteria; phylum Poribacteria; class WGA-4E; order WGA-4E; family WGA-3G; genus WGA-3G. Next base: position 3,472 of record JAPPDN010000883.1, read on the forward strand.
AAGACCGGCGCGCCGCTCCTCTTTTCACTCGACATACGCCACCCCGACGGTCAGCACCACGTCTATATTTCATCTCCCATCTACACCGAACCCTCCGACAATTTCGAGCAAGATGTCGAATTATACACGACACAAATGTTGGAACAGTTGGAGACCTACATCCATAAATATCCAGAACAGTGGCTGTGGCTTCACAACCGCTGGAAAACACAACCGCATTCCGACTGACGACTCGGAAAAAATCTATTGCCAGAATGTTGCATCCGTGTTAAAATAGTGAGAAACATTAATCAAACCTTAAAACACAGAGGAACTCCCATGAGAAGATACACTTTGTCCTTCATCGTCTTAATCCTCGCCATCGGTATTCCGTTCCTGCTCATTAATCCAAATGAAAAAAATGCGATGAGTGGAGATGAACGTGTCACGAAAGCGATGCTCATTGAGACATTGGATCAAGTGATCCAAATTGCCGAGGCAAATAACTATAAACCCATAGAAGATACCAACCTGATGTATCGTGGCGCGATTAAAGGCGCACTCGCATCACTCGGGGATCTATACACGTATTATGTCCCAAAGCGCGATCATCAGCGGGCTATTGAAGATCTTTACAATGCGGAATTTGGAGGACTTGGTGTCCAGATTTACCCGGACCATCGAGGCTTCATCAAAATTTCTAAACCGATACCGAATACACCCGCCGCACGTTCCAACCTTCAAGCGGGAGATTACATTACCAAAGTTAATGGTCAGCGAATTCACATTAGCGAAAAAACTGGAATGACACTCAACGATGTGGTTGACCTACTTAGAGGCAGACTCGGTACCGATGTGACAATTACCATCCAACGTAAATTCATTGACCCTTTTGAAGTAACACTAACACGCGGCAAAATTCCGATCAACAGCGTCAAGTCAACGATGCTCGCCGGAGACATCGGTTATATCCGAATCACAGGTTTTATAGGTAGCAGACGGACAGAAGGCACGGAAGAAGAGTTTAACAACGCCCTCGAAGCACATAAAGCCGCTGGTATGAAAGCACTTATCTTGGACTTACGGGACAATCAGGGCGGCTTGCTGAACGCTGCCTACCACATCGCTGATGCCTTTATTGATGAAGGCATTATCGTCTCGACGAAAGGGAGAAAAGGTGAATTTAATGAGGCGTATCAAGCAACTTCTAATCTCCTCTGCCCACCAGACATCCCGCTCATTGTGCTCGTCAATGAATATAGTGCAAGCGCTTCCGAAATCGTAGCAGGTGCAATTAAAGATACGCGCCGCGGTATCCTCGTTGGGCAAAAGACTTACGGCAAAGGCGTCGTCCAAAAACGCTACGAACTATTAGATGATGGCTCAATGTCGCTCACGATCTCCGCCTATTATACACCAAACGGCACCTCAATTAACAGAATAGGTATCAGCCCACAAGTCTCTATTTCCGATGAAACCCCCGATGAGATTGAAGGGATCATGCTACGAAAGATTGATGCAAGCAATACATTCAGGGATTTTGTCACAAAATGGATTGATGATAACTACACAGATCCCGGTGAAATCCCCAAAGATTTCTCACTGCTGGAAACTGAACTCCCGAAACTCCAGCAAATGCTTCAAGAAGAGGGTATTCACGTGAGTCTAAAGTGGTTAAGACAGCGCGCTGAGCAACTCTTTAACTTCCATGTCGGTATTGAACAGGTCGTTGATTTGGCACACGACCAGCAATTGCAAGAGGCGATCCGTATCATTAATGACAATGAAGTTGAAAAGTACCTCAACCCACCCTTAGAAGAGACAGAACCGCCGCCAACGACACATGCCAATACACCCGTGGAACCCGAAGCGACGACTGAGGAATAACTAACTTTAGCTGCCCAAGTCTATAGGACACTTCATCAGGATTTACGCATAGGTAAGCCAGCAAAGGCTCTGTTTCGCGTCTGTGGTCCCTATGCGTAAATCTTCTTAATCAGGACTTACGCAGCGTGCTCTTTTGTAGCATAGGCTGTTAGCCTGTGTCCCCAAATGCCTATGTTTTTTTCGACATCTGCCTCTAAAACCAAGTGTTACGGTCAAAATTGCGTAAGTCCTATTAATATGAGATGGTTTCAGTGAGCCATCCGATACACTTTCATTCGCGTCAGCGAGTATTTGAATACAAAACATGAATTCCAGAACCGCGAACCCGCCCGATGTCATCACGAAAAAAGCACTCATCGTCGGATTAATCTTAGTCGTCGTTAATGCTTACTGGGTGGGCATCGCCAGCGAACTCTGGTATGCAGTCTACACACTGGTATCCCCGTTTTCCAATGCTGTTTTCACGCTGGTTGTGCTAATAGCACTCAACGTCCTGCTCCGTAAACTTTCACCCCGTATTGCATTCACGCCTGCAGAATTGCTACTCATCTATATAATGGTGACAATGGTGTCCACGATCTCAGGGCATGCAATGATGGCGATTCTGATGGGAACACTCGCACATCCTTTCTGGTTCGCAAGCCCTGAGAACGAATGGGCACAACTCTTCCTCCATCACATTCCAGCATGGCTCACAGTCCACGAATTCGAGTTTCTATCGGGGTATTATGAAGGCGAATCCAGCATCTATTGGGCAGAACATCTCCGCATCTGGATAAGACCGGCACTCCTCTGGTCAGGCTTTATTTTTCTACTCTACGGTTCACTCCTCTGTTTAGGGCTGCTCCTCCGCAAGCAGTGGATGGAACGTGAAAAACTAAGTTTCCCGCTAACACAACTCCCACTGCAGATGACGACGAATCGCAGTTTTTTCCGATCCCGCACCCTATGGTTCGGATTTGGGATCGCCGCCCTACTTCGCGTGATGGCTGGACTGCACGACATTTTCCCTGTTATCCCCGCCCTGCCACCGAATTACCGGCTCGATCGGCACTTTACTGAACGCCCTTGGAACGCAATCGGCTACGCCTCTATGTCCTTTAACCTTGCGGTGGTTGGGCTCACCTACTTTATGCCCCTTGACCTTGCCTTCTCAACATGGTTCTTCTTTTGGCTCACGCGCGCAGAACGCGTCATTGCGAGCGCAGTCGGTGTCACGAATATCAGCGTCCTGCATCTCAATGACCGGGCTTCGGGGGCTTGGGTCGGTATTGCTGTGTTGACACTCTGGATGAGTCGACGGCATTTCGCTCGCTTCTTCCGACATGTCATCGGGCGCGAACGCGGAGACGATAGCAGAGAACCCTTCTCCTACCGGACGGTGGCTGTCCTCACAGTCGTGAGCATCGGACTCGTCTTCGGATTCTGCTACGCGGCAGGCATGTCGTTATGGGCAATCGGTGTGTTTTATGCACTGTTTATCGCCTTTGCGATTGCGATAGGACGCGTACGCGCCGAACTTGGACCCCCGTACCACGAAGTCATCGGTATCAATCCACGGCAGATGATGGTGAGCATGTTCGGGACGCGGCAATTGGGGGGTGCCAACCTCACCGTGATGACTTTCCTCTACGCTTTTAACCGATGCAACCGCTCGCACCCGATGCCGAACCAGATGGAATCCCTACGGATCGGCGAACGCTCAGGGATGCCCGGTAAAACCTTGCTCTTAGGGATGGCACTTGCTATCGCGGTTGGGGCATTAGCAACATTCTGGACGTATTTACAGGTGGCATACCATTACGGCGTACTCGCACAATGCCAAGGCGTTGTCGGGCGATTCGGTTGGGAGAGTTTCAATCCGCTTCAGAGTTGGCTGCAGCACCCGAAAGAACCCGATATCAGCGCAGTCGCTTTTATGTCTGGCGGGTTCGCTTTCGTATTCCTTCTTAATTTTCTGCGGACGCGCTTATTATGGTGGACACTTCACCCATCGGGGTATGTGCTCTCAGGTGCCTCATGGGGTGGACTTATCTATTTCTGGTTCCCTGTAATGGTGAGTTGGCTCATTAAATTTCTAATCCTCCGCTTTTCCGGGTGGCAGACGTACCGTAAAGCGATCCCGTTTTTCCTCGGACTCGTTTTAGGCGACTACATCCCCCGGAGCATCTTGAGTCTCATCAGTTTCGCTTTGAACCTCTATATGCCATCCTCTGGCGCAGGACACACACTTTAGGAACCCATAACTGACAATCAAAAACACCTAATTTGACAAAACGGATATTTAATCATATAATTGTGATAATTGAACAGCACCATACCCATCAACAGTCAAGATGAGACAGAAGCCTAATGCCAACGCAACTACTCACGGTAAATACAATTACAAAAGGGTTCACAGCCAACCAAACCCCCATCGTTAAAAACATCAGTTTCAGCGTCTATCCTGGCGAAATCTTCGCGCTTTTGGGACCCAGTGGTTGTGGAAAGACCACCACCCTGCGTCTCATCGCCGGCTTTGAGAAGGCAGACGCTGGCACAATCGCTATGGAGAAGCGAATCCTCACGAGCAACGAAATCCATCTCCCGCCCGAATCGCGGGGCATTGGGTTCGTCTTTCAAGACTATGCCCTCTTCCCACACAAAAACGTCCTTGACAACGTCGCCTTCGGCCTCCGAAAAGCCACCAAAAGAGCGAGACGTGAGAGAGCATTAGATGTACTCCGTATGGTCGGTTTGACGCAACTACAGACACGGATGCCACACCACCTCTCCGGTGGTGAGCAGCAGCGCGTCGCACTCGCACGCGCGATTATCGGACGTCCGAAACTCCTCCTTTTAGACGAACCCTTCTCAAGTCTTGACCCAGGGTTAAGACAGTCAACCCGTGAAGAAGTCCGTACCCTCCTGAAAGCCGAAGGCATTAGCGCGATACTCGTCACACACGCACAAGAGGAAGCATTCAGTTTCGCTGAACGGTTGGGCGTGATGAAAGACGGTTCGCTTGAACAGATTGACACACCTGAAGCCGTGTATCGCTATCCGAAGACCGCTTACGTCGCTTCTTTTATCGGACAGACGAACTTCATCCACGCACACGTGAAAAACGGAATTGCCCAAACTCAGTTCGGACGCGTAAAGGTGGATGGTGAAACTGCTGGCGAGGTGCTTCTCTCAATCCGCCCGGAGTGCCTAAAGATGATGGTCCCCGGGGCTTGGCGGAGCGGAGCAAAAAGCGGACGAATCGTCGGGCAGGCGTTTAAAGGACATGATCTCACTTATAGTGTTGAAATAGATGGACAGGACTACTTCGTTCAGACCGATTACAACAGTCCTTTTCAAATTGGCGATATTGTTATGTTACAAGCAATATCAGCCGTAGCCGTCACACCCTCAAACCCCGATGAAATATAACTGACAACCGACAACTGACAACTGATAACTAATTACAACATCTCTCGGATTTCATTAATCCCCCGAATCATCCGCGTGAACGCTGCAACCAACTTATCAATTTCTGCATGTACCGCGGCATCATCTCCCTGCTCGATAGCATCTAAAACCCCAGGAAAAACGACCGCTGCATAACCGGTATTAAGACCAGGCGCATAGATCAGATGCTTGAACCACGGACGCAGTGGTAACCCCGATTCACTCGTCAAACGCCGCTCTAACTGATACAGCCGTTGGTTTATTTCCGAAATCTGAGACAGGTCGTCGGAAGCAAGATAACGCACAAGCCCTTGGTTCAACAAACCTGCCACCTGTTGCCATTCCGTGAGGAGGTCATCTAACACTTTAACATCCTTGGCAATTTTGTTTTCTGAACCGAAATTTTGCAACAGTTTCAGCGGTGTCATCAGATCCGTCGCGTACGTCTCATAATCAAAAGGTAAAATATCAGCGTTAGCCAGCTGCAAAGCAAGGGTTCCCCAGATTTTCGACATCGCCGCTTGATACTGAAACGTCGGGTCACCGAAATGTTCCATCCAGTAAAAGTTATCTTGCATAGCGTGGTAGACACCGTAAGCACCACTAAATCCCATACTGAGTGCTGGGATGCCCGCATGCCCAACAAATGGCGAATGATCTGAACCGCTGCCAAGGTTACCAACCTGCGGTATCTCTTTGTCTTGCGCGATTTTCCAGCTCTCGTAAACCGGTTTCAGCGTCCCCGGGTCAACAACATGCCGTGTCACTTCGCGAATCAACTCTCGGAGTGAAGGAGTCGCACTTACATAGAACCGTCCACCCGTCGCGGCAATATCTACATTAAGATAGGCAATAACTTTTTCCTGCAGCGTCGATTTCAGATCCTCAACCCATTCTGTTGAACCGAGGATGCCAAATTCTTCAG
>JAPPDN010000883.1:9704-10520 GCA_028824575.1 Candidatus Poribacteria bacterium
CTCTAATAATGAAGTTGTACCGCTGCCCGGGTCCGCTGCACCGTAAACCCAAGCATCGTGATGGTTGCCCAAGATTACCCACTGATCTGGATATTCGGTTCCCTCTAAGGTCGCGATGACATTGTGAATCGGACGGTTGCTGTGTTCACAACGCACCTTAACGCGAACCTTCGCCGGCCCCGGGCCGATATGATAAGCAAAAGGCAAACCGCCCTGCCATTCCGAAGGTACATTCGGACCCGCAAGTGCTTTCAAAAACGGTTTCGCATCTCGATAAGCCAGCGGCACTACAGGAATCTTCGGGAGATCTGTGGCTTCATCAATCGAAAGTCTATCGGCATCTTTCGTTGATGCCCAGCCAGGGGTCAGGGGATCGCTCGCATGCTGGAAGATGTATTTCACTGTGCCACGTTGGATCGCATCCTCTGAACGCCACGGACCCCGAGGGTAGACATCGCCGCGCATATACCCATCATCAGCAGGATCTGAATATAGAATTAATCCGACAGCACCATTATCGCCCGCAACTTTCGCCTTCACACCGCGATAACTCCCACCATATCGGGCAATACAGATTTTCCCCGCCACCGAAATACCCCGTTCTTTGAGAATTTCGTAGTCTTCAGGCAGACCTCTGTTGACGTAAATCAGCTCCGCTGTTACATCTCCATCCGGTGAATAGGCGTTGTAGCCCGGTGCTATCTCTGTTTCATAAGAATCTTTATCCCATTCCCAACTCGCTTCTTTGCCAACTGCGAGATGTCCGCCAGGTGAAACCAGTTCTACATGCACCTCAACAGGATGCGGAAGATACAC
>JAPPDN010000327.1 GCA_028824575.1 Candidatus Poribacteria bacterium
CCCATAGCGACGAGGACATCCATATTGGCGGATCGATTGCGTAGTGCCTTAAAACCACCGATGTAATAGTCCCAAGCGACATAACCTTGCACCGGTAACGCCAAACCGAACATTAGATAGTTAACCCAATGCGCAGATGCCCACTCACCCAACAGGTTCATGTCTCTACCCATGCTGAGGAGAAAAAGCGGGAGCGTGAAGATTACACCGATAGCGAATTGCCTCTTTTGCCGTCGGGATTCATCAGCGCGGGCCTCTTCTTCCTCATCTTCATCAACGACATTAAAACCGAGGTCTCGGATCTTATCAACGATGGTTTCTTCGTTGAGCGTGGATGTATCGAAGGTAACAGTCGCATATTCGGTGGCGAGGCTAACTTCTGCAGCAAGGACACCCTCCATCTTTTTAAGATGCCGTGTGATGGTGCTTGTGCAGTTTTCGCAGTGCATTCCGGTAATGGGGAGATTAATTTGCTGTTCCATTTTTTTTACGATCAACGTTGGGCACCGCTTCACTAAGTTTCGCGGTGATTTTCAGTAAGTTCCAATCGTCTCCAGAGTTTTATAGTAGATTCCGTAATTACTTAACACTCGTATCATCGTGTGAACTGTGAAGTTATGTCCCGATGCCACAGGCTAACAGCCTATACTACAAGGAAACCCAAACTAAAAGTTTAGGCTACAAGTGTCCACTTATTTTCGGACTTTAGGATAAAAAGTTTCTTTACCAATATTTTAGCACATTGCGGACAACGAGCGCAACACGCAAACCTAATATCGGCAGAGGCATTCAATTTTAAGAAATTATTGGGTTTCACATCTTTTTTTATAGAAGTCAGTGCGGTTAGGAATGCAGATCGCATTTGGGGTGTTTTTGCAATGTAATACAAGGAATGGATTTAGTCTATTCCCAGACTAAATCCGGTATTTCTGCGTATTGCTTGGGTGTTTCTTCGCGTACACCGCAAAACCGCCCCTACCGGGCCTGGTGGTGAAGATTCGATTGAAAAATGGAGAACTGAATGGCTCTGCTAATATCGGATAGGGTCATTTATAGTAAAATCGAAAAATAACGGAACACTTTTGAAGATAATCCTCCTTATCAGGACATGAGATCGGAATCGCTGAAGAAGATAACCCCCCTAGAAGAAACACCCCAGCAAAAACACCCCCTTACCAGGGGGTATGAGCTCGGGATCGCTTCGATTTGGTGTGTTTCAACAATTATGGGCTTTACTATAGGTAGCCCTGCCTAATAGTCGAAAGTTCTCCAATTATCCTAAGTGGATTGGTAGACCCGTTTCCAGAGATTCGTTGGCGGCGATGGATAAAATAGCGGTTTTCGCGGCATCGGCATAGGGGGATCGGATTGCACTGCCGTCTCCGGTGCGGACTGCGTTGATAAAGGTGCTATCCATATCAATTGTGCAATTGTTCTGCGGGTTCCACGTGGTTTTCTCATCGGCGGTAGAGAGTACAAGTGCACGACGGAGATGGTATTCAAGGGAACCGTCCTCACAGAAAATGTCTAATCCAGAACGACTCATCCCATTCGTTGTAAAGCAGGCAGAGAACATGATACCAAACACACCGCTCTCAAATTGCAAAGAGACAGCAGACGCTTCTTCAATATCGTAATCGGTATCAGGAATCAGATCATAACGTGCGACGGCATAGACAGTTTTGACTTCGCCGAAGAGGTATCTCGCCATATCAAATTCGTGTGTCGTCTGTTCCATAAGCTGCCCACCGGATTTCGCCTTCTCTCGCCACCATCCACCGGGCATGCCGCCCATCCAGTACCCCATAAAGAATCCGACACGTCGAGAAGCGAGGAGTTCCTGCGCTTTGTCGATAATATCAAGATAACGTTCCTGATACCCTGTAGCAGTGATGATACCTTTCTTTTCTACCTCCGCTGCGATCTCCATTGCATCGTTTGTATCCATGTGTACAGGTTTTTCGACAAACATCGCCAATCCAGCGTCAATCACGGCGCGTTCAGGTGCCCCGTGTGCGAAAGGTGGAATAGAGATATAGACGGCATCCAATTCTTCGTGTGCGAGCATCTCGTTATAGTCGGCATAGGCTTTACCACCGTACTGCGTGACAGCCCGTTCCGCTTTTTCAATAACAATATCACAGAAGGCGACGAATTGTGAGCCGCCGATCTCGGTTAATTCACGGAGGTGGCGGTTCATGTTACCACCTGTGCCGATAAAGCCTAATCTAACATCTGACATTTTTAATTATTGTCCTTGTTATAGTAATCAGCAGTCGGCTGTCAGCCGCCAGCAAGAGAATCTTGTGGCATCTGAAAACGTTCTGTCACAAACGGACTACTGATAGCCGATGGCTGAAAGCCATTAAAAAACGGAATTCTGTGCTGGTGTAAGCATGAGCGATGGCAGAATACCGATAAGTAAAACACCAACCACAGCGAGGATTAATCCGATCACTAAGGTGGAGGCATAAGGACTGAACTCCAACTCCTCCTCTGGTTCACGCATATACATCGTCACGACGACGCGCAGGTAATAGAACGCTGATATAGCAGTGTTAATAGCACCGATAATAACGAGCCAGATATGGCCTGCGCCAACTGCGGCCTTGAAGATATAGAATTTCCCAACAAACCCTGCAGTCGGTGGAAAACCGGCGAGCGATAAAAGCATTACACTCATAAATATAGCGAGTAACGGCTTTCGGGTACCAAGTCCCGCGTAATCAGAAATCATAAGACTTTCGCCGTCCGCTGTTTTTGCCAAGATAACGGCACCGAACGCGCCAATGTTCATTACACAATAAATCAGCAGATAGAGCATCGCGCTCGAAATTCCGTCATCATTTGCAGCCGCTAAGCCTATTAGGACGTAACCAGCGTGTGCGATACTCGAATACGCCAGCATCCGTTTGATATTTGTTTGCGCGATCGCGATGACATTCCCGACCGTCATTGTCAACATTGCTAATAGGATGAGAACACCGCTCCATTCAACCTGCAAGCTAGGTAACGCTTCCATGAAGATTCTGAGGAACGCTGCAAAGCCAGCCGCTTTTGGGCCTGCGGAGATAAACGCTGCAATGGTTGTAGGTGCCCCCTCATAAACATCTGGTGCCCATTGGTGGAACGGAACAATCGCGACTTTAAACCCAAACCCAACGACCAATAGGAACATCCCTGCTAACAGTAGTGGTGATTTGTTTTCTGCGGTAATCGCTTCAGCAATTGCAGGTATACTTGTCGTTCCGGCACCACCGTAAATCAGCGCGATTCCATAGAGGAAGAAGGCACTCGCGAACGCGCCAAGCAACAGATATTTCATCCCTGCTTCGCTTGAAGCAGGACTCTCACGGAAATAACCTGCCAAGACATATAACGATAACGACATCAGCTCCAAGCCGAGGAAAACGACAATCAACTCGTTACCAGCAGCCATCAACATCATGCCGAGCGTTGCAAGCAGAATAAGTAGGTAGTAAGGACCTTGCTTCCTGTCGCCTCTATCCAAATAACTCATCGAGATCAATACAACCAAAATTGTTGAAACGAGGAAGATAATGTTGAAGAACAAGGAGAAACTATCCACCTTGAACATTTCGTTGAACTGGATGCCCACCGTGCCTGCCTGATGCATCTGGATGGAGACCCATAGTGCAATCCCAGCACCAACGATCGTCATCCAGCCGAGGACCGTTTTGGAAATAGCATCAAAAAGGTCAAAGACGAGGACAATGATCAATGTTAAGGCGATAACCAGTTCCGGCATTAGTAATTGCCAGTTAATCTCTATTGGCATTTTTTAATTTCCTTTTTTTATAGTTTTCAGTTGTCAGTTGTCAGTTGTCGGTTAAGAGGTTGTCTGTAACAATTCACCGTTTGCTGTAATATTCCAAGCGTAGGTAAATTGTTACAAAATGGACTCTTCACTGAAAACTGAAAACCGATAACTGATAACCATTACAGGAACACAAGCGTTACAACCACAAAGAGCGGGAATAAGATTGCTACTGACCAGAGCATATACCCGAAGAAGCTTGGCATGCGGATACCGCTTTGTTCCGCGATGGCTTTCACCATGAAGTTCGGTGCGTTGCCGATATAGGTATTGGCACCCATGAAAACTGCTCCGACGGAAATAGCTACCAGCAATCTGACAAACTCTTTATGCGACTGACTCGCTAATTGATCATATGGTATAGACAAAATTTCCGGCACGACGGCTTCGGTGAGATGCAATTTCCCAAGTGCGGTATTGAAAAATGTCAAATATGTGGGTGCGTTGTCCAAGAAGCTCGACAAGACCCCGGTAATCCAGAAATAGTGGTAGGGTTGTTGCATAGCACCAATTAAGCCTGCGAGGGCACCTTCCTCTCCTGCTTTCAGGATTGCCAATGCTGGAATAATTGTCATAAAAATTCCGGCGAAAACTTTTGCGACTTCTTCAATTGGCTCCCATGAAAATTCGTTGGATTGACGTAATTCGCCGCTGAAGGGTGTATATTTAAGTGACAGTAGCCCCATAACAACAATCAATACTTCACGCGCGATATTTTGCCAGTACACATGAACACCAAGGATGTTGACTTCTCCCCACTTGAAAGTCCCACTCATTAGCACAGCAGCAATGATCCCGAACAGGAAGACGAGGTTGAAAAGCCCCTCTACGCGAACAGGTTCGTTGGTTCCATCGTCTGGTACCACACCTCCTTCGCGTTTAAACATCAAAGTGTCAAATATAAAGAACAGAATAAGCAAACCCACGCTTATCAGTAACATGTGCGGCAATAATGCCGGAGGTGTCCAGAAGAACGGTACGCCGCGGAGGAACCCGAGGAATAGAGGCGGGTCTCCTATTGGCGTTAAAGACCCGCCGATGTTACTTACGAGAAAGATGAAAAAGACAATTAGATGAACCTTATTCTTTCGATATGCATTTGCTCGGATTAAAGGACGGATCAGGAGCATTGATGCGCCCGTAGTTCCGACCCATGATGCGATCACTGTGCCAATTAACAGTAAGAATGTATTGAGTATCGGTGTGCCACGCAACGTGCCACGCACGAGGATCCCACCTGCGACTGTGAACAATCCCCACAAAAGCAGGATGAAAGGGATATAGTCTAACAGATAGATGTGCAGGATGTCGTAAAAAGCTGCGCCTCGGAAAGCAATGAGATATGGAATTGCGAAGACTGATGCCCAGACCAAAGACATTTTCCCCCCGTGGTGGACAAGAAAGTGAGAATCGAACACGAGTGGGAAGATTGCGATTGAGAGTAGAATACCGACAAATGGGATAATACTCCAGATAGGTAATTTCGCACCATCTACGCCATGCCCATGATGTGCGCCTTCGTCCCCGTGTGCGTCATCTGCACCGAAGGCCTCCATTGAAACCGAAAGGGCAAGCCCAACAATTACACAAAGAACCAGACAAGATATTAGTTTGAACTTCATTTATAGTCAAGAGTCGCGATTTGGAGATCGCGCCTACTGCTTTGCCTCCTTTTCACGCTTTTCATGCTGTGTGCGTAGTGTGCCTTGTAGTGCAAGTTTGGGATCTCTCAGTTTTTGTTTTTCCAATTGCCCCATAGCAGGGGCAGTCTGCACCTTTGTCACAACAACGGCTACTGATTTTTCCATCTTACTCAGAAAAGGCTTCGGATAAACACCAATCCAGACGATGAACAGCAGAATCGGAAGCAGGACGACGATTTCGCGCGCGTTCAAGTCAGGTAGGTTTTCATTTGTTTTATCAAGTGTTCCGAACATCACCCGCTGGAACATCCACAGCATATATATGGCTGCGAGAATCACACCGGCGGTCGCAAAGACTACGTAGACTTTAGAGAAAGCCTGCCCAACAAAACTGCCCGCCAGTATCATATATTCACCGACAAATCCGTTTAGACCCGGTAGCCCAATTGAAGATAATGTTACAATCATAAAAATCGTAGCGAAGATCGGCATCCGTTTTGACAAGCCACCGAAATCAACTATCATTCTGCTGTGTCGCCGTTCATAAATCATCCCAACTAAGAGGAAAAGAGCACCCGTGCTTAATCCGTGATTAATCATTTGCAGCATGCTGCCTTGAATACCTACCGGATTTTTTGAAAAGAGTCCCAATACCACAAAACCGAGGTGACTGACACTGGAATACGCCACGAGTTTTTTCAGGTCTGGTTGCACCATCGCTACCAATGCACCATAGATGATGCCGATGACTGCGAGTGTCACGATCAAGGGTGTAAATTTCTCTGCTGCATCTGGAAAGAGTGGTAGGCAAAATCGGATGATCCCGTAGGTTCCCATCTTTAGCAAGACCCCGGCAAGGATGACACTTCCCACTGTAGGTGCTTCAACGTGTGCATCTGGGAGCCATGTATGGAATGGGAAAAGCGGGACTTTAATAGCAAATGCAATGAAAAATGCGAGGAACAACAGATCCGAATGCTCAAATGGTCCGCTTAGCGTCGTTAGGTCAAAACTATTACCGTTTTGAAAATAGAGTGCTAAAATACCGACAAGCATCAAAGCACTGCCCGCCATCGTATAAAGGACGAACTTCACAGTGGCGTAAATCCGACGTTCGCCCCCCCAAACACCGATGAGAAAGTACATCGGAATCAGCATCGACTCCCAAAATACGAAGAAGAGGAACAGATCCAGGGAACAGAAAACACCCAACATCCCCGTTTCAAGTGCGAGGAGCGACATCATAAAACCGCTCAATCCTTTCTCAACGGAATTCCATGCGGCGAGGATACACACAGACGTTAGGAATGTCGTAAGCAAGACTAACCACAACGATATACCATCAACACCGATGTGGTAACTTACGCCTCCGGGAATCCACTCTATTGGCGTACCACCAAGTTGGAAGGTCGCGAGGTCTGCATTAAACTCAGTATAAAGCCCCAACGAGATAACAAAGGTGATAAGTCCAATGCCAAATGCGATGGCTTTGACAGCGGTAGCTCCCAAGCCTCTGCCCCGCGCAATCCCTCTCACACCAAGCACCACTCAAAAAATGACTATTGAAAGTAACAAGGAACCCTCCTTTGAAATGGTTGTCAGTTGTCAGTTGGCAAAGGAATAGATTACGTTCTGAAGAAATTCTGCCACCACCACTTATCACGTTGGAGCCAAGAACGTCTACGGTTTTCTGCTTGCTGAGACAATTGTCGGCGGCGTTTTGAAAACTCGTCCTGAGGCATTTTGCTCTGCCACCAAGCTTTCATCTTACGATTAAACTTTGATACTTCCTCAGATGACCGCTCACAGTCGTCCAGAATCCATGCCCCCAATTTAACATCATGGTCAATCCGCACTGCGGCTTCCTGAAAAGCTTCCGCTGAAATGCTGAGAAAGGCTAAAATTGCTGTATCTTGTTCAGAATCAGCACCGTATTTATAGCTTCCGATTTCTCCAGCGTGGGCAGCGCGCGCTTTATCCGTTAACCTTGCGACCCCGCAGATGCCTGCGACCTCTTTGCTGAGAAGATCCCGTGGTCGAAAATTATTCTGCTTCATATTTTTAACTTTCCTTGCGGTTCGGTCAAGTGGCTTTGAAACTTTGACATTCCCCGGCGTAAATCCGCCTTCCATTTCATTACAGGCTACGTTTTTGATAGTATAAAAACAAACAACTCAACCATTTTTAAATTTCCTTGCGGTTCGGTCAAGTGGGGTGTGTCCAAAACCGGCTACTCCGTATATCCAGCGCGCCCGTTGGCTGCGCTTACCGTCAAAATACAAAAGGTTCAAGTAAAAAACAGGTAATATGCCAAGAATAACACAATTCCGAGAACCATCGAAACGATATACACCTGGACGAGACCTGTTTGAAGTCGTCGCAACAATCCACCGATAAACCTAATCAGCGCAGCCACACCGTTGACAATTCCGTCAATAATGCCATTATCCACCAGTTTCCATAACAGGAAATGGGAGCCGTTTTTAACGGGTTGCACGATGAGTGCGTTGTATACTTCATCAATATAGTACTTGTTCGCAAGCAATCTATGCAATGCACCAGTGGGTTCGTCAGACGGTACGCGTTTGCTATAACGCGTCCATGCGAACGCGATACCCGCCAAACCGACAACTGATGAAATCACCATAAACAAAACAATATTGCCTGATGCTTCACCGTGTGCTTCCGAGGAAAACCCTTCAACCGATTTCGTGAAATGGTGGAACCAACTTTCATGTCCACCCCAACCTAATAATAAGCCGATCAGGGCAGAAGGGATCGCCAGAATCGCTAACGGCACCCACATAACAGATGGTGATTCGTGCAGATGTGAAGCAACTTCGGGTTCAACGCGAGATTCGCCATAAAACGTTACGAAGATGAGACGGAACATATAAAAGGCAGTCAAGAATGCTGTGACTAACCCGATACCGTAAATTAATGGGGAACTTCCCCACGCGCCGTGTAGGATTTCGTCTTTGCTCCAAAAACCACTCAGAAACGGAAACCCGGCAATAGCAAGCGCGCCGACTAAAAAGGTCCAGTGCGTTATCGGCATCTTCGATTTCAAGCCGCCCATCTTCCGCATATCCAACTCATTCGCCATAGCGTGCATCACACTACCGGCAGTTAGGAACATTAGTCCTTTAAAGAAGGCGTGCGTTACCAAATGGAAGATTCCAGAAGCATAAGCCCCGACACCGACACCGACAAACATATATCCGAGTTGGCTGACAGTAGAATACGCAAGGATGCGTTTGATGTCGTTCTGTGTGAGTGCAATTGTAGCGGCAAAGAATGCCGTTAAAACGCCGATCCATGCGACGATTTCCCCTGTATGCGCAATGTTATAAAGGACAGCGGAACGCGCTATCATATATACACCGGCTGTTACCATCGTTGCAGCGTGAATCAAGGCACTGACAGGCGTGGGGCCCTCCATCGCGTCGGGAAGCCATACATAGAGCGGGATTTGTGCCGATTTACCTATTGCCCCAACAAAGAGTAGCAACGTCGCAATCACGAGCGTGCTGGCACCAAAAACCTTCTGAAAATTGTCCGCCTCGGCGGCATCAAATATAGTCCCAAAATCAAGGGTTCCGAACGCCGCAAATAGCGTGAACATTCCCAATAAGAAGCCGAAATCGCCGATCCGGTTCACGATAAATGCTTTTTTGCCAGCGTCCGTCGCGGATTGTTTCTCATACCAGAACCCGATCAGTAGATAAGAGCAGAGTCCAACGCCTTCCCATCCGACAAACATCATCAGGTAGTTGTTGCCGAGGACAAGGATGAGCATTGCGAAAACAAATAGATTCAGATAGGCAAAATAGCGTGTATAGCCTTCATCGCCGTGCATGTAGCCGATCGAATAGACATGGATGAGGAAACCGACACCGGTAATGACTAACAACATGACTGCTGTGAGCGCGTCCACGCGGAATCCGATATTGAAAGCGAACCCTTCGCCTGCAATCCATTCATATAACGTTTCATCGAGCGGGGCAGCACCGCCGTTCAAACTGGTAAAGGCGATAATTGAACAGACTAAGGAGACCAGCACCGCAAGCGCGCCTATCCATCCGCTTAGTTTCTCGTTACCTTTTAGCCATTTTCCAAATAATCCGTTAATCAGAAACCCAACAAGCGGGGCAACTAACAGGACAATAATTAATTCTTTCGACATAATTTTAACGATTGGGTTTTCGCTCCCTTTTGGCGAAGCTTGCAAGCCAAAACTTGCTGTTAAAAGCTCCGTTGTCAAAATCGGGTTTTTGCTCCATTTCAACAACGTTAGTTACGATTAAATTGTTCTAAAGAACAAGTGAACAGGAACGGTCGTTTTACATCTAATGACCAAATCAAAAATCCTTGCTAACCTTTTAATGAATTAACTTCGTCCACGTTAATTGTCTGCCGATGTTTGAAGACACTGACGATAATTGCGAGACCGATAGCAACCTCAGCAGCAGCGACGGTCATTACAAAGAAAACAAATACCTGTCCGGTTGCCTCGCCGAGACTACGGCTGATTGCCACAAAAGCAAGGTTCGCCGCATTCAGCATCAGTTCAATACACATAAAGATGATAATCGCGTTTCTGCGAATGAGCACACCGATGACTCCGGGTGTGAAAAGGAGTGCGCTTAAAACAAGGTAATATTCTAATGCCATATTTTTAACTTTCCTTGCGGTTCGGTCAAGTGGCTTTGGAACTTTGACATCCCTTAGCGTAGATCCGCCTTCCATTACATTACAGGCTACGTGCTCAATACTATGAAGACAAAGACCTTACCTATTTTTAACTTTCCTTGCGGTTCGGTCAAGTGGCTTGAAGATTTCGATGTCCCTTACCGTAGATCCGCTTTCCATTACACTACAGGCTACGGTTTCGATACTATCAAGATATTTTTAACTTTCCTCTTGGTTTCCGCGTTTTACCAAGACAATAACACCAATCAATGCCGCCAACAAAATAAGTGAGGTAACCTCAAAAGGTAAGAGGTACTTGCTGAACAAGAGTTCGCCAATTT
>JAPPDN010000937.1:0-3751 GCA_028824575.1 Candidatus Poribacteria bacterium
GATTACGAGAAAGACGAACCAATCGTGATAGAGATTGCGGAAACCTACATTCGTGTACGCAACCCGGGGGGATTGGTTGAGGATGTAATAGATCAGATGATAGGTACATCTCAAGAGGAGATAAAAAACGCGTTTGAAACAGAAATCAAAAAAGGGACACGAGGCATTCGCGGCTATCGTAACCCAGTTGTAGCGGACATGTTTTATGGTGCCGAAGAAATGGAGAAGGCGGGTTCTGGGCTATCGGATGTATGGAGAGAAAGCGAGGAAAACAAAAACGAGGTGAACTTTGGTCCCATTGATGACAATACAGCTTTTGAAATAACAATTTCCCGCCGCCCGGAAGTTGCGGATACGATTACAAGAACTGCCTCCAGTAGCGATAATTTCACTCGCTATGCCAGCAATCTTCTTGAGGTTGTCAGTCTCCCTGACATTGTTTGGTACGCCGGCACTGAAGCGCGGACGGCAAAGGAGGTGTGGGAAAAAACAGGCGCAGATTGGTTACCGCCATTTATACTTGATAGTGAGCAACTTTTTACTTTCCACGATCTTTCAATATCCGCTAATCCGCTCTATGCCGTGATCAGGACCAGCGATATAGGAAAGATGACTGTTGAAGAATTCACCGATGCTCATGGGGAACAGCGTTTTGTGTGGATCCTTAATGAATATTTCTATAGACATCTTGAAGCACAAGGGCTCTGGATAGATAAGTATCGTAAACGTGCCTATTTCGCGCGGACTCAAGAAGGGCCGCGGAAGATTAAGTACCAAGCACGTTTGCGTCGTGCAACTCGGACGGTAGTCAAAAAGACAAGGAATTACTGGGAACACAAGTCTTTTTGGTTTCGGTTTGAACGGTTTGGCGATGTTTGGACGCTTGTTATACTTCCGAGCTATGTTTTCACTACTGATGGGACAAGGACACTTTTGCAAGGTGACTTGGTCAACAGATTTTCTACAAAACGCCAAAGTAGAGACTATAACAAAGTCATTCACAACGACCTTGTGTTCTGGACATGGGTACTCTCGGAAGACAAACATGGCACCTTCAGATTGAATACAGATCCTATGGATGTTCAAACGGAAATAATTTCAGCAAACGAGATTCACAAATTGGATAGGAGCCAGATCCGCATCAGGGCGAACTTAGTGGCAACCGTTGCATCTGATTTTGGAGATGATGCATGGGGCATTAAACCACTTGAAAAATTCGATGAAAGTCAATTAGCACAGTTAGAGGCGAAATTCTCAGAGGCAATTCCAAGATTGGTGGAGGAAACGGATGTTAATTGAGATGGAGGTCACCCACTTACCCACACCCGAGATTGAACTCGGTTCACCGGGCACATTTAGCGATCCGAAAATAGGGCTCACTGAAGGGGGGCCTTTTGATCTTCGCTTCGGCACGGCGCGGAAAAGAAAAATAAACGTGGGTTTCGTTGGAAATGCCGAGATGGTAAAGAAAGCACAACAATGGCTTGATCAGTGTTGCTCACCGATTCCCTCTAACATCAAAGATTCTACACAATATCTGGATTTCCCCGGATTTGAATCTATTTTTCTTACCTCGCTTGCTTTGAGCGGACAGTGGATGATGGAAATCGGTGATGATAAACTTGGGATCGCACTCTCAAAAAATAATCCATCCCGCTTTGAAGCAGTGTTGGATCTTTATGCAAGTGCAGTAGAGGAGCTAGCCAATAGTACCAATACCTGCCCCGATATTATTATATGTTGTCTGCCCAAGGAAGTGGTCCAAACTTGCTGGAGTATTTCAAGTTCTTTGACTCCAAGGCAACGGAAGTTTATCAAGGAACGTTACATGGCGCGTGAGCAAGGACAACAACTTTTGTTTGATGATATAGAAGAGACAGAGGCAGATCTGCTGAATCGAGATTTCAGGCGCGCCTTGAAGGCGAGAGCAATGAAATTTGAAATACCAATTCAAATTGGGACAAGTAACTTGTTTGAAGATCTGGACACCAATCAAGATCCTGCGACGCGAGCGTGGAACATGAGTGTGGCACTCTATTATAAAGGAGGAGGAATACCATGGCGGTTTAAGGTAGACGGACCAGAAACCTGCTTTGTCGGTATCAGTTTTCATCACTTACGAACCCCGAGCAAACACCTTGTCTATTCAAGTTTGGCCCAAGCGTTTTCGAGTCGTGGGGAAGGATTTGCCCTTCGGGGAGAAACCATTCCGTGGAGTAAAAGGCAGGGACGTAATGTACACCTAACGACAGATCAGGCGGTCAAACTCGCAAATCAGGTTCTCCAAAAATACCGGGACGGTATAGGTGGAAATCCACAACGTGTCGTCCTTCATAAAACATCAAGATTTGACGAAGCAGAACAAGAAGGCTTTCGGCACGGTTTTCGTGATATTCCGATAGTCGAATTAATTAATATTATGCCGACGCAGTTTCGACTCTTGACTTATGGAACGTATCCACCGAGAAGAGGGACTCTCTGCACAGTTAATAAAACAGCCACATATCTATTCACCACAGGTTACATGCCTGAGTGGCGGACATATCCCGGGCCTCACATTCCTGCTCCTGTAAAACTTGTAAGTGCCGATAATGTTGACATGCATCAAGTCGCCTCAGATATCCTCGGGCTTGCGCGTATGAATTGGAATACAGCAAGCATGAGTAGTGCCCATCCGGTGACTCTCTTTTTTTCCCGGAGAGTTGGTGGCATCATGGCAGAAGTGGGACCAGACCGGGAACCACATCCGTCATTCCGTTACTATATGTAATACCCAAAATGTAATTCCGATTTTCCTTCAAACACATGGTGGGCGAGGTTGCAAACCGCGTCTACCAATATGATGGTTGGACGATTAGAAAGATCAAAGTACAGGGGCCACAAAAAGGAAGCACATGTCTAACCCAAAAACGAAACCTTATACAAAGACACTCAAAGAGACGATGAGCCGAAAGTCAGAGATACTCTCGAAAGCGCAGGCATTTTGGGAAGTTGGTATGACAGAAACGGCGCAACCGCTTTGGCTAACCGCTGCCACTTATGAGGAACATATTGCGCCGATGCTTGATGCCTTAGGTCGTGAATTGGAGGGCGCGCTGCATCGGATTAGTGCAGCATCGTGTTATGAAAAGGCGGGGGATCCGAGTCGAGCGGTGAGCCTGTATCGTGCGGCACTTTCGGGGCCGTTGTGTGAGGATACGCAGCGAGAGGTTGAGGATATGCTAAATGCCTGTCTTGTTGCACTGAATCGCCAGCCAGCGAAAAAAATTCCATCTCCATAGGAAAACCGTATGATGTCGCCGCTCGGACTAAGACGATCTGGATACAAACATATCTTCTAATCCGCGTCATCCGCGAGAATCCGCGATTCAGACGAAAACGCCGTCCACAATCCTGTAAATCACTTGAATCCCATAAATCATAGTTCACATCGTAGGTTGGGTAGAGCGGTGAAAGTCAAAAACCTTACAATGTATGCGATGAATCTCTGCGTTCAATGCCGCATCCGAATAGATAACTATAGCGAAACCCAACATCCAAACGCTGACAATGTGAGGGACATTGGGTTTCACTCGGTTTTTGATAATGTTAGGTTTTTGGGTGAAATTGGAAGTTATCTTCTATGTAGAGTTTAGGGCATCTAAAAGTGTTGAGCGATTAACTTTGAATTCAAAACCGTATTGTTGGACGGCTGAATTGACAGTGTCTGTAATCCAGTCGTCAACGTAAGGAAATGTGCGAACATCGCGAA
>JAPPDN010000937.1:3761-10391 GCA_028824575.1 Candidatus Poribacteria bacterium
CGGGGAATTCTACATTTTCTAAGGAAGAATCTGGATTCATTAAATTGCCGTGGTTATCAACATAAGTTATTAGAGAGGATGGATATTGTGGAATAATTGCCCGGAACTCCCGTTCGTATTCAAATGGTTTCCGCTTATGGAAATACCAAGTATATAACATACTCATTTCGTTTAATTTTTGTGTGATTGGGTATTCATAATGATTGATGTATTCAATTTTGCCGAGAAAGACATCATAATCATCTACTAAGCAGTTTTTAAAATCCCCGAAGGTCGTTTTGATGGCAATGCCGTTATTGTGCATGTGATACTTTTCCCACATCGCCATTGATTCTTCTGTGGCATGATGCCAACAACTGCACAAAGTATATTTATGCCAATTTTCTTGGAATTTCTCTAAAGTGGTAATATCACCGATTGTGTGTTTATAGTGTTCCTTAACTGGTGGAGGGGTAAAACCTTCTAAAGGATCTTCAAATTTATCTGCTCGTGTAAAATATAGACTTTTAGTACCTAAAAGATTAACAAATTTCTCAAAACTCATATATTTCCATAAGAAGTCAGCATCATCAGGCAGCTCAATTCCAGGAAGTTCGAGGAGCATAGGGGTTCCTTGATCAAATTAATTACGGATTATCGTTGCGTTTGATATAAAAGGACACAGAGAATCTTGAAGGCGTAGCATCAAAATTGCCATCTTTGGGGAGATGTATTTTCCAATGTTTGTAGTCTGTTGAAGGTGGACTGAAGGTAGAAATTTCTGCGCCAAATCTCCGTTCTAACGCCGAGGCGAATATTTTGAATACCTCGATCTCTGTTTCGCCTTTTATGGGACCATCCACAAGTTTCGATATTATGTGTTTAATGCTTTCTTGGTCTTCCGTATTAATATTGATAGGTGAAACCTTGATCTGCTCGATGGTATAAGTATTTTCGTTAGTCACTCTATTAACCTCCATTCTACGAGCTATGGTAGATTTCAGAATTAATTATTTTCAAAATTCACTGTAACCCTGATTGAAAACTATGTAAAAGTATTACATAGTTTTGAGAGGATAGCAAGTAAAAATTAACATGTATGTGTCTTGCGCCTACATGGCCCTGACGACTCCACACTCTGATTGTATTTAATCAGTTTTTTAATTTAATTTAGATCAGTTACGGCTTTAAACACAGAATCAACCGCCCCAAAAAGTGTAGGCAAATTGGTTAAGGCAAAGTCTGCTCTGTTTTGGGTGAAGGTATCGCCGATAAGTCGTCCAAATTGCCACAATGTTCCGTCGGTAACAATGCCATAGACAGGAAAATCGGCATCATCATTTATTTTTTGGGTGGCGACTAACTCCGCCAGACATTGCCCCCATCCGTGTTCAAAATCGTTTTTCTTTGCTTCAACGAGGAGTATCAACGGACTCCCGACAACGGTTTTTCCTAATTCAGACCGGGTAGAGATAAAATAGTCCGGCACTCCGTTCAAGACATCATCGTAAGCGATGGATTGCTTTATCCAGAGCGCGTATTGGTCGGCGTAGGCTTTATAACTCTCCTTGAGAACAGGAAAGATAATCGTCTCACACCGAGAGGCATCAGAGGCGAAAACATGAATATGTTCACGGGTAAATTCAAAATCTTGCAGGAATTCCGTTGATGGGGTTGATGGTTCGGCTTTGGCGAAATCATCTTCGGCGTATGTGATTCTGAATTTCTCCTGCACTTCAGAGATTGTCTTGAAATCGCTAAATGCCACGGTTTTCCCTCCCTATTCAATCTTGTTTGATTTTAAACAGTGTCGCAAATCAACGGAATGTCCGTAAGTTATTATTTGTATTCACTGCTGTGATGTTCGTCTGAAGGGCGTTCTTGGATGACAGGAATGACATAACTCCGAATCGTTATCCCCTCTATCGTCTCTGTTTCTACGCGCGGCTTTGGCTCCTGACGATGGTCAAATACGATATAGTATCCTTCCGTTGTGCCTTCCAATTTTAGGTATGCTGCTAACTGTTTCTTGCCTGCTTGGTAGCGACTATCGCCTTCCCAAATCTTCGTTTCAACGATATATTTTTTTCGATTATGGTAAATAAGCAGATCCATCCGTCCGCGTCCTGTTTGGACTTCAAGATACATTACACCACTAACAAGTTGGACAAACTGGTCAAGATATGCCAACAGTAAATGCTGTCCAATAAACTCTTGCGGTGTATCTGGCACTTGCAAAACGCGGAAACCAGCACGCGCAATGAAAGCCTGAAAGTTATTAAGTAGCGTCACCAGGTCAATATCGCCATCGGGTGTCAGATAATCCTGAAAGCCCGCAACGTTATCTGCGGGGAGATATTCATTCTCAAGCCCATTTACGAGCGGTTTAAATGCTTGTAGGATGCAGTAGTGATAGATCGGATTGAGAATCTCACACATCCCATCAACCCCTTCTTTAATGACCCCATACGTCGCAAGTTCATTCATGATTTCATTGCGGCGTGTAAAGCGTACCCCGATGTCATAAGAAGCAATTTTCATCAGGAGTGTTTCAAACCGTCTATCTCTGCGGATATTGGTCAGCAGGTGCCTAAGGTTGACGTTGTCCTCTTCAAGGAGCTGCGTGTGCGCGGTTGCAAAATGCGCCATTGTAATCGGCTTGGTTCTCGGAATCTCTAAGGTCTCTGTGAGTATCTCAGCGAAGTGATTGACAAGCACAGGTTGCCCCGCAGTTTGCCTGTGAATAGAGGCAATGACTGCTTCCTCAAAAGGCTGACCAACCGCTTCGGTATACTGTCCAAGCAGCTCACGCACCTGTTCAAGCGTGAAATTCGGCAAGTTGAACTCATCTTGGATATTGAAAGGCGAGACAGAGCGATCATAACTGAGTTGTGTAATACTTTTGACACCGATGATACTCACGCTGTGAGGGCACCGATTCTCATCGGTGAGATAAATACGGCGGAGTGAATGCAGAAAACCTTTGAGTGCTGCGCGCGGAATCGCGTCAAACTCGTCAATGATGAGAATGACTCTATGGTCTGGTAGGAGACTATCGAAATGTGTAAAGAACCTTCGCATTGAAACGTGGTCGGTTAGTGCTGTATTTTCTAAAAATTCGATGAGTGCTTTGGCGGGAACTTCTTCTCGTTTCTGAAAAACGTTTTCTATTTCTTCACGAATATCTTCATAAAGGTTACAGTAAAATTCGGAAGCGGTATAGTCTTCGTACTCTTCAAAATTCAATTGGATTGGGAAGTAACTGGGCACTTCGGTGGTAAGTGTGTCGAGTGCCAATCGAAAGAAGGTTGTCTTGCCGGTCTGTCGCGGTGCGAAGAGGACAATATAGCGTCCTTCTTTGAGGCGTTTGATGAATTCTGTTTTCTCCTCGGTGCGTGGGACGACGTAGTGTCGGCTCGGATACACGCGCCCTTGTGTTCCAAAGGTTCTCATTTCCGTTTTCTCCTATAACTCCGCATCTTGGGAAAATTTTATCATATCGCTGCTAAAAAACCAAATTTATTTCATTTTTTTTCCAGAATGCACGTTTTCCACCCCAAAATTGTGTCTTTAACAAACACGAGATATGTTCCGTGTTTTTAAGCGGATCCTTTAATCCATTTGCTATAAGGAAACACAAACTAAAAGTTTATGCGACAAGTGTCCACTTATTTTCGGATTTTACTACAAAAAGGAGATTTTCATGAAAATCCAATTGACTGCTAAATTAAAGTATGTATGCTTAGGGCTTTTCTTGGGTTTCGCTATATTTTTTGTCGGGAACCTGAGTCGAGATATTGGGGCACAGGATGTACCCAAAGAACTCGATACATTGACGGTCAAGAGATTGAGAGTGCTTGAAGTTATACATGTCGGTGATGATCCTTTAAACCCGACAATCGCTATTGATGTGCGAAAAATAAACGGTGTCAATAATGGGGACATCGCTATTGATAACGGTGCCAGTACGATATCAATTGGGACAAGGGAAGATGGTGCGGCTGTTGCGATCAAAAGTCCGAGAGCGATGCTGAAGGTTGAAAACGAACGAGGTGCGTCAGCGGCGGTATCGGCATTTAATACGCATAATAGTTTTATTAATGTTAATCATGATAGAGGCGATTCGGTCATCTTAGGTGGACCGGAACCGGTTGTTTTAAGAATGTATAGTTCTGGGGACGTGCAGCAGGTCCTGTGGGACGAGATAATAGAAGCGCAATAGCCGTCAGCCGTCAGTCATCAGCACATAAAAGCAGTATTTCAAGTTTATAGCCTCTCTAATCTTGCAAATCACAGTTCAGAATCCAGAGGAAACAAGGGGCGGCGGACGTTGTGATATTCAAAATGCAACGGGTTCACCGCAGTCAATCCGGGTGTATCTACCTCAATAATCTGCCCCGCAATCGGTTCGTAGGCAGCGCGGTAGGCGACCGCGGCTTTGACAACGATCATCCGCATCGCTGTCGGATCAATGCCGAGACTTAACAACTGCTGGAGACTAAACGGGGTTTGCCGTCTGCTTGTCAGTACGATTAGAGAATCACCCACAGCAACGACAGTCGTTAACCCCTGATTGTGGTATCGCTGCCCGCCGTGTCGAGGTTGCGTCTCCTCATAGCTACCGTCGTGGATGAGGCGGACCTTGCCCTGAATTGCGACAGGGTCGCCGTGCAGATTGTCTGCTTTCCCACCGACATCTAAAGCAACATCTGCACCGACACCCGCCTGAATACAACTTTGCACACTCTCTGGATCGTAAAGCACAACGACGAATCCCGATGCCCCTTGTCGTTGCAACGCCGCTAAAACGAAAGTGCTATCTCCCGGCGAACCGCCGCCGATGTTGTCCCCCATCTCGACAAGGATAACCGGATGCTGCTCAGACTGGACGGCTTGCGCGACTGCCTCTGCAGCATCGGGGAGATCAAGTGTGAGTTGTTCGTGGACATTCCACAACATATCGGATAACCGATCGGCTTCCGTCTGTGCGAGTTGTGGGTCATCGTCCGTAACGACGACAAAGGCGGGCCCGGCTTCATAGACATCGGCATACGGATACCCCAATGCGACGTTTGCCGCGAGGACATCAGGACGCGTTTCGAGTTGCTTCGCTGCTGTGAGAATAGGCTCCATCGGTGGCACGCGGGTGTTATGATACAAGATATTCAGGAGCATCGGTGGTTTGGCGAGTGCTTGTGTCGGCGTAACCTCGTCCCCGAGTATCCGCATCATGAGCTCCGCTGCCTGTAGTCCGCGTTGGCGTTGATCAATGTGCGGCGTTGTCTTGTAAACCACGAGTGCAGTCGATTCAGCGACCATCTGTTCGGAGATGTTGGCGTGCTGGTCGAGCGTAACGACGATCGGAAAATCTCGACCAAAGGCATCTCGGAGTCGGCGCAAGACTTCGCCATCACCGTCAGGATAACTCTCGACGACCATCGCACCGTGGAGCGCGAGTAGGAGACCTTCATGTTTGGGTGCAGCTTTGAGGTGCTGGATTAACATCTCAGTGAATCGGTCGAAAGCGTCATCTGTTACGCGCCCTGCGGGTGTTGCCGAAGTCATGAGCGTCGGATAAGCCGTGTAGTTGTATTCTGTTGCACCTTGGATGAACCCACCTACTTCGTGATGGGATTCGCCCCAGAGATTGACCAGGTTCCGAGCAAAGGTTTGCGAAAACGCGGCGAAGTCGGTCGGCGTCTCACTAAATGTATTGGATTCGTGCATGATGCCGCCGATAGCGATTGTTGTCATAGTGTTTTCCTTGTGATATCAGTACTCAGTTGTCAGTTATCAGTACTCAGTTAAGAAGTCTTTCCCTGACAACTGAAAGATTTTTCATGCCTCGCAGTGAGAGAAAATCGTCCTGACAACTGAGTACTATTCCAAAAATACCTTGACGGTTACACTTGAAATAGTGTATCATTTAACAATATTTAAATCTCCAATTTTCTACCAAGGTTTGGTCTGTAGGACCTATCTTTTTCAATAGAAGTATGACGCAAAACGGTACTGGGAAAAATCAGATCGAAGAAGCGATAGAGATCGCCGCCGAAGCCCACCAAGGGCAATATCGGAAAGGCACCGATACGCCTTACATTACACATCCTTATGCCGTCGGACTCATCTTAATGGAAGCGGGATGCACTGAGGCAGTAATCATCGCAGGTATCTTGCACGATACCGTCGAGGACACCGATCTGACGTTGGAATTTATTCGGGAACGTTTTGGGAATACTATCGCAAATATCGTTGACGGTTGTTCAGAGGACAAGGCATTGCGGTGGCGCGCCCGTAAAACGGAACGGATTGAGGCGTTAAGAAGTGCCAGCCCCGAAGTCTGTACTGTGACGTGCGCTGATAAGCTTCACAATCTACGGACTATCATTTCAGAACACGATCTCATCGGCGATGCTGTCTGGGATCGGTTTCACGGCGGTGTCGAAGATCAAGCGTGGTATTATCGGAGCGTTCTCGGCGCGATCGCAGACCGGGATGCTGCTTTACAAAAAAGCGGGGTGTATGCTAAACTACCTACGCAGGAGAGCCGTGCAAACACCGAATCCGATGTTCAAGACGTTACACCTCAGCACGCGAGGAGGAGATCGCGCCCGGCCGGATCGCCTGCGGCATCGGCACCGGCGACAGCGC
>JAPPDN010000758.1 GCA_028824575.1 Candidatus Poribacteria bacterium
GCATCCTTCGGTTCAAATTCAATCGCACGCGTAAACGCTTTGATCGCCTGTGGAAGTTTCCATGACCTGAGTGCTGTTGTTCCTTTTTGAACGTATGCTTGTGCTTGTTGATTCTCGCCTTTAATGGCATCCCACGTTACAAAGCGAGAGGCGAGGAGGATCGTGAGAATCAATACGGGGGTCATGATGTAAATGAGTGGTCGCATGATGTGGGTCTGTTAGTCCGATTTTGGTTTTTTCGCCTTGTCATACAGATGATGAATGTTCACCCCTAACTTCAGGGCGTGGACAGAGGTATATGTTTCTGATAGGTCAATTTTGATATAGGTTGGAATTCCCGGCGAGCCACTATAGCCTGTCGAAAAGATGAGTTGATTCTCACCGAATGTTGCTATACCATCTCTGACGTTTTGTGAGGGAAAATAGTGAATGGGGGTATGTCCAACGACCAGAAGATTCGCATGGATGGCTTCAAGAAAATTTTTAATATGTGTTAGGGTATAGCCCCCAGGGTATGCTATAACAGGACGAGGCCAGAGAAGTTCTTCAAGCGTTTTAGGGCTCGGATTAACGAGATCAGTAAGGTTTCTGATGAAGCGGGCAGGACCGGCGTGAATGCCGACAAAACCGTTTTTTGCGATAACAACTGTTGGCAGATTCAAAAGGAATTCATAGTGAACGTCTGTCATTCTCTCAATGAAATTGAACTGTTCATAATAGGCACCGAGTGGACTTTCGTATAATAAACGAATAAATTCCGCCTGATTTTGTGCTGTCATCCCCTGTTTCTTCAGCATTGCATAAGCATCTGCGGCAGCAAATTCATGGTTTCCTCGGAGATAGATAAGTCTTTTGCCCTTATCGCCAAGTTGTTTTTCGAGTTCCATAACTCGGTCAATAATTAAAGTATCACCATAAGGCGGGTGTCTGGGTTCATCTGGCTTATAGTCAATTGCGTCACCGAGTATCAATCCATAGACATCTTCGCCCGCTTGAATTCGCTCGACAAGTTTTGTGAGTCGTAACCATTGATTAAAGTCGTCCCAATGGGCATGCAGATCGGAAACGATATAGACGGTGCCGTGGTCGGGTAGAACGACGATATGCCCATCGCGCGTGAGTTGATCCGGGTACTGTGTGAGTTGTTTTGATTGTGCTGTCGCCGCGGCGGCGAAAGAGATAAAACAGAGCGTGAGATAAATGAGAGAGGTATTCATTAAAATTAAGTCCTGAAAAATGTGTCCATAGTATCTTCCTGTTGTGAGAGTTTATTGAGGTGCCGCTGTCTACGATTCCGGCGGACCAGATAACCAAGGAGTGCCAACCCGCCGAGTCCGCCCCACAAAAAGTAGGAATTGGAGAAGAGGGATGCCCACTTGTAACGTTCTGCTAATGATTCACGCCAAAGGACATCAAAGGTCGCAAGATCCCATCCAACTACGGCTTCAAAAGCAGTATTGAAGTTGTTCCCCGCATGGAGTTCCGAAATAAGCGAGAACAGCACATCCCTACCTTTGATTTCAACCAGCCAACGGAGGGCATCTTGGCTCTCGGCATACGCCAGATCCGCACCAGTTTGCGAACTCGGAAAGCCTCGCGTTAACGCTTGAAGCGGTAAGATGGATTTAGAGAAAATATGCTTTAGCAATGTTTCGTGACGACTCGGCACCCATTCATCAGCAAAGTAGATCGCTATGCCTTCTATAAACCACAGCGGAATTTCTTTGACGGCTTTGCGTGTGCATTGTCCGAAGAGGACATGCGCGATCTCGTGCCGAAGAACTTGAACTAACTGCAGTTTCGCCAGCGCGATGTGTTTCGGATTTTGGATAATGATACGTCGACTCAAAGGGAAAGCACATCCGACTGCCCAATCCTGAATCGGGGCGTGAACAGAATCCTGAAATTCCTTTTGTGTATCGCAGACCCAGATATCAATCATTCCTGCTGGCATACGGTCTGTTAATTGTGGCATTTCGGCGTAAAAATCCTCAGCTATCTGAAGGATTGACATTGGATCTACTGTACCCTCTTGGTAGTAGACTCGAAAGTGTGGACTCTCCACTGACTCCCACGAAGCGGATGCTGGAAGTATCGACAATATCAGTAAGAGGAAAACAAGACTTTTCATAATCTTCTATGCAAACTATAGGGCTTACGCAAAATTGGAACACATCCTGAAACCTCGCCAGCAAGTGTAGTGGATTTGTGTTAAGTCCTATAGTTATTCGCTCTCGCGAGCCTTAAAGCGAATTGCTTGACTTATCAGATGGCTTAGCTCATCCACCTGTTCATTGGGAATTTGAGGAGCAATACCTTCAATGCTTTGCTGTACCGCTTCTAAGCTCCCTTCTTGTGCCCAGAAACTCTCACGCAGGATTTCTGCGAATTCTGCTACAGTCGCGGCAAGTTGAAATTCAGGGGATACTGTTTCAAATGTGCCGTTCAGTTCTGTTGTGAAAATTTCCTCATTAGTTTCCGACACACGGTGGGTATCTGGGTCTTCAGAACGTATGAAGACCGTCGCCAATTGTCCGGTGGCACCTTCATGAAGCTTAACCTCATAGAGGGCTGTGACACTGTGCCCTGAACCGATTTCACCACCATCAGCATCATCGCGAAAGTCTTCATGGTCAAGCCGACGGTTTTCATAGCCCAGCAGACGGAAGCGGCTGACGACTTCAGGATTGAAATCGACCTGCACTTTGGCATCTTTGGCGATGACTTGTAATGTCCCTGTCAGGTTTTCAACAAAGATACGCTTTGCTTCGCTGAAGGTATCAACATAAGCGTAGCTGCCGTTGCCTTTGTTGGCGAGTTGTTCCATGAGAACATCGTTGTAGTTCCCCATGCCCAATCCGACGGTTGTTAATGTAATTCCTTCCTCAACGTGAGAGCGAATTGTTTTAAGGATGGCATCAGGTCCTGTTTCTCCGACATTGGCGACGCCGTCCGAACAGAGAATCACGCGATTGATATTACCAACCCTTGCATTACGCAAGGCATGCTTGTATCCAAGCCGAAGTCCTTCTTCTGCATTCGTGCTTCCGTCTGGTGTGAGGGAGTGGATCGCCTCCAAGATTGCCTCACGTCCCTCAATTCCGGTATGTGGTAGGACGGTTCGCGCACGCGTTCCATAAACGACAATAGCAACCTCATCGCCCGGACGGAGTTGTTCAACCAGAAGCGTTAAGGCACGTTTCACCAATCCCAACCGATTTTCCATAGCCATTGAACCGGAGACATCAATCACGAACGTCAACGTCGCGTCTTTACGATTTTCGTCGGGAATAACGCGACCTTGGATGCCGATCCGCAGCAATTGGAGGCGTTTGCCTTCACCAAATCGGGATGGTGCTCCCTCAATGTGAACAGCAAATGCGTCCTGTGAGGGTGGCACATAGTTGTAATCAAAGGCGTTGACGAATTCTTCTACCCGGACGGCTTCCGTTGGTGGGAGATGCCCATCTCGGAGATAACGTCGCATGACAGAATAGGAGGCGGTATCCACATCCATACCGAACGTTGAAAAGTGATCGTCTTCTGTATCAATAAAAGGGTTTGTGCCATACTCTTTAAAAAAAACGTCGTCATAGGCGGCACCGTTTGGCGGATTTAAGCCTGTTGAAATATATCCGAAATCAGACACTGCACTTTCCTCAGCATCTTCACCGCCCCCACAGCCTGTATAGATAAAGAGCATCAATCCGCACATCATAAGGACAGTGCTTAATCTGTAAAAGATTTTAAGTTTCGCTTTCATCAGAAATCCCCTTTATTATTAATTAAAGGTGTGCGACAACATCGCCGCCATAATTTTAGTAAATTATCGTCCCTGACACCAATAACTCTTGCTGTGGCGTTTGATCAGCACGAAAACCTATATTGATCTGAATCGTGAGTCGTATTCCATCTAAGGATCTACGACACTGCCCATAAATAGTACAGTTTTTGTCTCATTATCACGAATTGCGAAGAAGAATGGTCGGTTTGCGATGAACGCGGGGGGCGCGCTCGTTGCGCGAATTCCAACACTGGTGACTGCTGCGGCTTCGGTGCCTTCTTCATTGACTTCGACGACAGCTTTATGGAGTACTTCTCCGATATACAAGTTTTGACCCAAAACTTCTAAATCTGCCATCCGACTGAAATCTGCAAGCCCAGATGCAAACGCTATCCCCATACCGAGGGATTGCAGCGGATTGTTAAGCATTTTTTCATATTCTAACTTAAATTTGGGCATGCTGAGAAACACCTCTTGTTCGTGAAACTGTGATATCCAATTCTCCCAATTCTCAGTGTTTAGACCATCTAAAAAGGTGTTGAGGTCAGATTCACGATAGGGAAGGAAGATGTACATGCTCATCCGTCCATCGCCGTAAGGAAGGCTAATCGCTTGGAACTTTTCTTCATAGTTTTCGTAGTACGGGTACTCACCAGTTCTTGTCATCATCGGTATCTGCTTTTCGGCACCAGTTGCAAGATGGAAGATTCCGTCGCGCGTATGAGAGGGGTCGAATTCTGTCTGCCATGTTCCTTTGAAATGGATGGCGTTAATCAAAAATAACACCATATTCGGATTGATTTCATCAAGGATTTTTGTAATTTTGCCGTTGGTATTGGTGTTTACCCATTGGTTAATTGTTGGTAGCGTGTTTGGGTCCGTGAAATCGAGTGTTGAGACCTCCGCTCCGAAAAATTGGGTGTTTCGCTGCAGGAAATCCTGCTTGAACGGAACATTTTGGCGTGCCCAGAGAGAGTTCGCGATTGTGAGTATAACTTTCGGGTCTGCTACTTGAAGTGCTTGACGTAAGCCTGCATAGCCGGGATTTATCGCTTCGGAGCCTAATCCTTGTAGTTGCAGCGTGTTAGCCATCGCCTGCTCGGTTTCACCGGATGCTCCATTTAACGTCATTGCCAAAGCGATAGAAATGCTGAGCGGTGAAATAAAAATATTTTTATCTTGCTCGATTTTATGAATTTCATTGAATAGATCAAAACCGAATTGCGTATTTGCCGTGACCACGTTTGTATCAATAGGGATAGTTTCAGGGTCGACTCGTACCTGATCACGAAAGATAGCACCCAGATTATTACATCCAGCAAATATTAGCGAAACCAGACACATCAAGCATAGAAAAGATTTCTTACTTGTCTGTTTCTTGTTCATTTATTTTCTCCGTTTTATCTTTCGTAAAGATGTGCGACAGCATCGCCATAACCGTTATAAATTAACGTCGGGAGTCTTTTGCCAGTGCCAATCATCCGCTCACTGGCTTGGGACCAACGTGGATGTGGGACGTTAGGGTTGACGTTTGCTTCAAAGCCGTACTCCCTTGGTGCAAGCGTGTTCCAGAAGGTGCGCGGCTGTTGATCTGTCAATTCGATACTAACGATGGATTTGATACTTTTGAACCCGTACTTCCAAGGCACGATGAGCCGGATAGGTGCGCCGTGCTGTGGCGGTAAAATATGTCCATAGATGCCGACGGTGAGTAGCGTCAAGTCGTTCATCGCCTCGGCAAGTGTGAGCCCTTTAAAGTAGGGCCACGGCAGATAAGGATCTCGTTGTTGTGGTGCCATGTCAGCATCCAAAAATGTAAGCATTCGCACATATTGCGCTTCAGCTTTAGGCTGTACTTTTTCAAGTAACGCTTTCATCGGGAAACCGATCCATGGTACTACCATCGCCCACGCTTCGACGCAACGGAACCGATAAATCCGCTCTTCAAGTGGCATCTGTTTTATCAGTTCGTCTACATCTATCGTCATCGGCTTTTCGACGAGCCCAGATATTTCGATTTCCCAAGGGCGCGTCTTGAATTTTTCCACTTTTTTCCAAACAGTGCTCTTTGAAGTGGTGAATTCATAGTAATTGTTGTAGGTAGCAGCGATAACTTCGTCAGTCATCTGCCTTTCCACAGTGAAATTTGCGTTGTTTTTTGCAGCAAGTGTTTGCGCGCGAAAAGGTTCTAATTGTTTTTCAACCCCTCTGCCTTGGGCACAAGCATTTGAAGTGGAAAATAACAATGTGCCTGCACTTGCCAATCCCAAATCTTTGATGAATTTCCGGCGATTGATGTAGTCTGACTCAGATGTTACCTGGTTTTCGGGGATTTCCCATCTTTTTGGAATCTTGATATATGCCATGATATTGCCTCCGTTGCTGTTATCGTGGAAAATGGAGCGCGACACCTCAGGATGTTAGTTTTAGCGTGCGGTTTGTCAATAGTATATATCATTCCTTGTTAAAAGACAACCTAAGTTCTAAATTTACCGGCACGCCCAACGAACCTGTACCAATGTTTGTGGTGCCTAAATTCTCTATATATTTGTTGTAATATGTTTCGTTTTTCATTAAAAATAGCAGTTTAGATCAGTAAATTATCAATCGGCGGTGTCAACCGTTGGGTCGTCTCTGTCGTTTTTATGAGTGCTTCTGGGAGCAGCCCTTTCGCTTTCAACCGTTTAAAAGTTTTGGTGTATAATTCTGACAAATTTGTTTTTTCTTGCAACTTTTTGAGATTTTGGTGTATAATATCCTAAAGTGTTTTATTCGATTTCCACTTTCTGACGAAACGACGGAGTCTATTGAACAATGTTGCGAAAACATCGGCAGGTTCTCATCTTACTCGTGGGGCTATTGTACGTCTATTCGGTGTGCCCACTCCTCTGTGCGACTTTTGAACAAAAGTTCTGCCATGATGTGTCTCAGGGAATGCTGAGTGGAGATACCGGCACCCGCGGAATTTGCTGCCAAAACACTAAAACAGACACAGCGGGTGAAGCCGAAAATCCATCAGGAAGTGATAAATCGTGCTGCTCAAGTAATTTAGAACTTGTTCTTCCAGACACCAGACATAACACCCCCGAAGTCCGTGAATTAATTGGGCAGTCTCTGGTCTCGATTCTTCCGATCTCGGCGACTTTACTTGTTGCCCCCGAAGAATCTTTTAAGACTTCTTCCGTCCCTTTAGTTTCTACACTTTTCCCCGATCATCCTCTAACCCGTAGAGGACCTCCATTTGTCCAGTGCTAAGTGAATTCCGCGAGGCGTTCTTTAAGCACTCGTCTATCCTTTGCTTTCACACTTTTACTTAACATATCGTTTCCTGAGCTTTCTTTTCCTGAAGGTTTGTGTCAGAGACAGTCAATGGATTTGTAACGCGAGATCTTATATCTCGCTGCGTTACAATACTTTTTGGATGGTATAAAAAATTATGAAAATACGTTTGCTTTTACACGCGATACTACTCAATTGGGTTTTTATCTCTTTCGGATTCGCACAAGAAAGTTGTCCGGCGTGAAGTAACCCTGTCTTGCCGCCGAGCGGGATAGGTGAAGTCAGTTTGGCTTCAAAAGAGATAAATCAATTTCGAGTAAATGTCAATATGTTGGTCTCCCCTGATGCACAAGGTGGGCATCTTGAAACACGAGGACTTTCACTAACAGGTAAAGTAGTGGATGCCCCTTTACATAGGCACCACGTAGCATTAAGTACTTACCGGACGGATATTGGATTGCAATACTTGCTGAGTGATCGGTGGATGTTGCAGGCGAACATTCCGTATGCCGTCAAAAACCAGGACGCAAGTATTGAGTGGATTGACCCGGTGAGCCCTGAAGAGGAACAAGCCATCTTGCGGAGTAGGGACATCCATCATCGAGATGAAACCTATGCTGGACTCGCGGATTCAGATCTGTTTTTAGGTTATACATTTCGTAGACTCTTTAAAATGGATGACATTTTATTTGCTCGGTTCGGTACAACAATTCCAACCGGCAAAACAGAGGAAAACCCGTGGAAACTTGGGGATGAAGGTATGAAACACCTCCATATTCAGTTCGGCACGGGGACCTTTAACCCGATTGCCAATTTGCAGTACAGTCTACCGCTCTATCAAGGTCTGACGATCACTGCTTCCACACGTGGGACCTTTCCGGTCTATGAAAATAGCAAAACTTATCGAGGCCCAGTGGAATTAACCTATACGGCTGGCTTTAGATATCGCCTCTTCGATTGGTTTTCATTTAACGGAAATTACCTCGGATTTTATCAATCCGCTGCTGCTTGGGCTGGAGAGCGCGATATTAATACCGGGCTGCGTTACACCATGGCAGCACTGGGTATGTCCTTGGCAATACCCAATGACATTTCCGTGACCGCTAACGTCATGTTTCCACTGACGCAAGATACCCTATATGATGAAGGCGATGCGATTGAATTTGGGACTTTGGTTTCTTTAGCGACATCCTATACATTTTGATTTAATGGAGGTACAATAATGCAATCCCGGAATTTCCCGTTTTTTTTTATTTTTCGTGTTATGGCGAAATTTGAAACTCTATATTGCATAATGGTAATAGCTGTTGGCGTGCTGTTTCTTGTTGAAGTTGGTTTCGCTGAGGAGCATGGGGACCACGATGCCCATCGAATGCACAGTACCTCATCTCTCAATGTTATGCTTCATACTGAACCACAAACTGTTCAAGCAGGAACATCGGCGACACTCACGTTTCACCTCACCGATGCCAAAGGTGAACCGGTTACTGACCTCATGGTACATCATGGGCGTGTCCTACATGTATTGATCGTCAGTGAGGATTTACGAATCATCGGTCATATTCACCCCGAGGATTTTGAATCCCGCGACATTATGATGGAATTGGAGGGTATGTATACCGTCCACTTTACATTCCCTGCAGCAGGAAAATACATCCTTGCAGTTGATGTAATGACCGCGGATGCCGAATTCGCGAAGTCCTTATATGTAGAGGTCGCGGGTGATGAAAAATTAGCGGATGCAGTGCAGGATTTCCGCCGTGAAAAAGTTGTTTTCGGTTATACTGACGAAGGCGGTGATAGGTATACAAAGGCGGTTTCTTTAACCGATGGAGAAGGTGCTTCTACGTATCAGGCGAAAATGGAGGCACCAGATCGGATTAAAGCGGGTGAAATGGTTCACATTACCTATCACTTTTCGCAGGACGGAAAACCGCTTACAGATCTCGTTCCATTCTTGGATGCACCGATGCATTTTGCTATCGTCAGCACACGCTTCGACGGTGTCCTACATACACACGGGACGGTTCCTGGCAGTGAAGATGCCAGCAAGATGGTGAAGAAAGATCCGCATGCCGGACATAAAAGAAAAAAAGCACCTGTGGCTGGGCATCAGCATCAGGGCATCACGCCGGAGAAATTTGGTCCGACTGTGATGCTCATGACAACATTTCCCGAAGCTGGCGTTTATCGGATCTTTGGACAACTGAAGCATGCCGATCAAATCCTATGGCCCAGTTTCATGGTTAAAGTTGAAAAATAGAATAAATCTGCTGTCGCAACATACATGTTCTGGCAGCAACATCTTCGTAGTAAGGAGATTACAGATGTTTATCCAAATCTACCGTCAGCCTCGGACGCGTGTTTTATTGGCACTCATCTTTTTGATGATGAGTACACCACTACTTGGTATCGCGCATGAAACGGAATGGCCCGGTCAAAAATTAGCGGCTATCTTTCCAAAGGCGAAGAAATTCGTTCAGCGGAGTGCTGTACTCACCCCCGAAAAGATTACTACGATTGAGAAAGAGCTTGGAACGGAACTTCGAGCGGAAGACCTAAAACCAATTTTTTACATCCCGCTTAATGACAAAAAGAAGCCGATGGGCTTGGTTTTTTTCTCTGATATCAAAGGACCGCGTGGGGTCATTGAAGGTGCTGTCGGACTGGATATGAAGGGGAAAGTCGTGAAAGTGGCAATCTATGAACACAAGGAAACAGATGCAATTGCAGATGAAAAGTTTCTCAAGCAATTCATCGGTATGGGTATAGATGATACTTTTAAGGTTGGAGAAGGTGTTGAGGCTATTGACGGACACGAGGCTGCTTCAAATGCTGTCGCTTTGATTCCGAAAAAGACATTGGTGATGAGTTATGCGCTCTTCCTCAAACGGAAGCCGAAGGCTGATACCGAAAAAACGCCTGAGCCCAATACTCCAGAAGAGGTGCCTGAAGAAGAAGATATGCCTGAAGTCGAAGATTTGAAAGCCCTCATGATGTTGATGATAGATGACTATTTCGTGGTTGTTGACTATTTTGATGACAAAGAGACGAAAACAAAAGCCGTTGCAGCCGCGAAACGACTCGCTAAATATGCAAAGAGCATCTCGAATTTTGAGCCGCCGAAGAACGCAGATCAGACAGAAGAATATGTCTATTTGCAAGACAAATTTAGCGAGACGCTCTTGAAATTTGCCGAAGCACTTGAGAAAGAAGGAGTACC
>JAPPDN010000933.1 GCA_028824575.1 Candidatus Poribacteria bacterium
CTCATCTTGATGAACATCTTTCCGCTCCTCTGGTCGTTGTACCTAAGTTTCCATCGCTACAAAGCCTCCATGCCCGCAGCCCCAAGGTTTATTGGTGTTCGTAATTATGCACGCCTCCTTCAAGACCCAGAGATATGGGGCTATTTTCAAACGACTGCCTATTTCGTACTGTTAGCAGTCGCGGCGCAATTCTTTATCGGGTTCGGGTTAGCACTGCTCCTGAATCGTGAATTCCGATATAAGGGCTTCACTACAACACTTCTCCTGCTCCCGATGATGCTATCCCCCGTGGTTGTCGGACTCTTTTGGCGGTTTATTCTTTACTCAGATAATTCCGGATTGCTGAATTTTTTCCTCAGCCCTATTCTGAAATCCCCGATCGGCTGGACGACCCATCCGAAAGTGGCGATGTTAGCTGTTGTTATTGTTGATACATGGATGTGGTCACCATTCATGATGCTGATCGCTTTAGCCGGATTAAGCGCTGTTCCGAAATATCTCTATGAAGCCGCTGATGTCGATAGAGCCTCCACTTGGTTCAAGTTCCGATGGATTACGCTGCCATTGGTATCACCCCTTCTACTCATTGCGCTCCTGTTCCGAACGATGGATGCATTCAAAATGTTCGACATCGTCTATGTCCTAACCCGTGAGGGGGGTCCCGGCACCGCCACAGAAACTGTCTCAATGAACCTCTATAAACTCGCTTTTCGGAACTATAACACCGGCAAGGCGTGTGCAATGGCATACATTCTGCTCATCATTATCGTTGCACTGAGCAATATCTACGTGAAATACCTCAACCGCGTTAAAGGGGAAGCATAAGGAAAATGCGGAATCGGAAAAATTTTTGGCACTACCTCATAATTGCATTCATCGCCGTTGCTGTGATTATCTATATCACCCCGATTTATTGGATTTTGGCAACGTCTCTGAAAGGTTTCGCAGATATTACCACGAAACTCCCCAAGTTCGTCTTTAAAATATCGCTGGAAAACTATCAGAAATTAATGCCTTCAGAAGGGGTACCAGGCGTAACATACATTTTTCTCGCAGAGGTGTTCATAGGACTACTCCTGTTCGGCGTTTTTTCTCTCTTTAAGGCGAAGTTACCCCGCTATCTCGGTTTGGTCTGGAATATTATTTTCGTTTTAACCTGTCTCTATAGTTTTCTGAGTCTGCCGCCGATGCAGAGTCGTCTTCAAACGGATGCCCGATTCAATTTTCTGCTACTGATCGTCTGTACAATTATCGCCTATCTGTTGATTGACCCATTAAGGAAAACAAGCAGCATAGCCTCACAAACTGAGAAGAAACTGCGACTGACGGTCGTCTTACCGAGCGTCTTTGGAACAATCGCTGTTTGTGTCGCATTGGCGAACGGTGGGTCCAAGTATTTCTATCAATTACTCAATAGTATTATCATTGGTGGCGGTAGCACAATTCTCGCAGTCGGACTCGGAACGCTTGCAGCTTACGCCTTTTCCCGATTCGACGTAGCCGGTAAAGATGACCTACTCTTTTTTATCCTCAGCACACGGATGTTACCCCCTGTCGTTGTCGTCATTCCGATCTATCTGATGTATAGTGAGCTCGGTTTGCGAGACACACACTTTGGATTGATCCTGCTCTATACCACCTTTAATGTCTCGTTTGCGGTGTGGCTCATGAAGGGGTTCATTGATGAAATTCCGAAGGAGTATGAAGACGCTGCCCTCGTTGATGGCTACTCTCGGTTTCAAACCTTTGTGAAGGTGATTTTACCACAATCCGTTACGGGTATCGCCGCAACTGCAGTGTTTTGTCTCATTACAGCATGGAACGAATTCGCCTTCGCCTTGGTGCTCACAGAAGTCGGTGGCAAAGCCGTAACCGCGCCGCCTTCAATTACCAGTGCGACCGGTTCTGCAGGCATGGATTGGGGAAAAATCGCTGCAGCGACGTTTGTTTTCCTGCTCCCCGTCGCTGTTTTTACTTTCCTAATGCGGGGACACTTACTCAGAGGCGTTACGTTTGGTGCAGTTAAGAAATAGTTGTCAGTATTTTGTTATTGACACGCCAGAACAAATATGATTAACTATCTCTAAAAAGAGACACCTATGAAAACGATTCTTGTACTCTTCATATTGTGCTGTGCAGTCGTGTTGCCCGCTGTAGGTGAGTTAATTGTTGCAAACATCGAGAAAATTGATACAAAGATCCGAGCGTCCGAAGATCGGATAAAAGAGTATATCAACATAAAAAATGAGAGTGTTGATAAAAGGCTTTCACTCGTTACAACTCTTATAGTTGGACTGATAGCACTTATTGTTCTCGCTGTCGTTATTCCACAAGCGATCTTGACTTTGCGCGAGAGTAGCAACCGCGAGCGAGACCGAAAAATAGAGGAACTCACCAAAAAAATAGAAACGTTAAAGCAACAAATCGTAAACCTCTAACAAACACAGCGTTCGGAAAGAAGATCAGTTATGCCGAAGTTTCATTATAATCGAATTGGAAAAAGAGCAAACGGAGGTTCCTCAGATGAGCAGACCAGCACTGCAGCTTA
The DNA here is from genome assembly GCA_028824575.1 of Candidatus Poribacteria bacterium. GTDB lineage: Bacteria > Poribacteria > WGA-4E > WGA-4E > WGA-3G > WGA-3G. Next base: position 2,549 of record JAPPDN010000933.1, read on the forward strand.
CTGATCAACAGATGCGGGATTTTATTGTTAATGGCTACGTCAAGGTAAAGACCGATTTCCCGCCGAGTTTTCATGAAAACGTTTACGAACAACTCGATGCAATGTTTGAACATACGGGCAATTTAGGCAATAACGTCCTGCCGCTCATCCCTGAGATGCAGGAGATTTTTGATCATCCTGTGGTCCACGGTGCGATGCAAGGCGTGCTCGGTTCAGACTATGTGATGCATCCACACCGATATTGCCACCACAACCCTGAAGGGAGTGATGGACAAGGTTTTCATAAGGATACTTATGAAGGCGATGAACAGATCCGTCGCCACCGATGCCGTTGGACGATGGCGTTCTACTATCCGCAAGATGTCACGGAGGATATGGGACCCACCGCCGTTTTACCCGGTTCGCAGTATTATGAGACCGGTGAAAGCGCACACGAGCAGCCGGACCTCTCGCTCTGTGGTGAAGCCGGAACTGTGACAATCGTCCACTACGATTTGTGGCACCGCGCAACCCCGAATCGGAGCGACAAGAAACGGTACATGGTGAAATTCCTCTTTTCCCGATTGGGCGAGCCGCAAACACCGGCGTGGAAAAGCGATACGGCGAACTGGCACAACGGCGAAGCACCTGAGCATCCGGAAATGTGGGAATCTTTATGGGACTGGTATTATGGGAAGCAGAACGGTACTGCCAATGGTATTTCGCGTGCTGAGGTAGACGCGCTTATCGGAACTTTGGATAACGATAACGAAAGAGAAAGACTAAATGCCGCGTATCGTTTAGGACGCGTTGGTGCTGCTGCTGTGCCTTCCTTGAAGCAGGCGTTGCACGGTAAATCTGATGCTATCCGCAACTACGCCGGGTATGCATTGAGTCTCACTGGTGCCCCCGCTGTTCCGACACTCATTGACGCACTGCAAGCGGCAAATGATTCTGCCCGTGGCACCGCGGCGTATGCCTTAGCGGATATGGGCAAAACCGCACAAGAGGCGATGCCTGCGTTAACTCGCGCTGCACAAGATGCTTCCGAATGGGTCCGACGACACGCCACAGAGGCATTGGGACTCATCGGACAACAGGTTTCTGAAGAGATGGACCTGTCCGAGACTGTACAGGTCTTAACAAACGGATTGCATGATGACTATTACTGGATTCGCGATAACGCTGCCCGTTCCTTAGCGAAATTAGGCACACTCGCTGAACCGGCGATCCCTACCCTTATTGAGCAGCTCGAAGATGAGAATCGATATGTCCGCTTCCATGCTGCATTGGCGTTAAAGCAAATTAAGACACCAGAGGCGCAGGACGCGCTTTTCAATCACCTGTTTGCTTCGCGTTGGTGTACGCTAACGACACGCGGGACACCGTATTAGCGAACATCTCTTAAATGCCCTAATAGAATTTGACTCCCTGTCAGAAAAAATAGAGGAGGGCGCGCAAGATGAATAGACCGACACTGCCACTCACCGATGAACAGATGCGGGATTTCATCATCAACGGCTACGTCAAGGTGAAAACCGATTTCCCGTCGAGTTTTCATGCGAATATCCGTCAGCAATTGGACGCAATGTTTGAGGAAACCGGGAATTTGGGGAACAATCTCCTGCCAGCTATCCCTGAAATTCAAGAAGTTTTTGACCATCCTGTGGTCCACGGGGCGATGCAAGGTGTGCTCGGTTCGGACTACGTCATGCATCCACATCGGTACTGCCATTTCAATCAACAGGGCAGCGAGGGTCAGAATTTTCATAAAGACAGTTATGCAGGAGACGAACAGATCCGACGACACCGGTGTCGCTGGACGATGGCGTTCTACTACCCACAGGATGTCACAGAAGATATGGGACCGACGGCTGTGCTGCCGGGTTCTCAGTATTACGAGACGGGTGAAAGTGCGCATGAACAGCCAGAAGTTCCCCTCTGTGGCGAAGCAGGGACTGTGACGATTGTCCACTACGATTTGTGGCACCGCGCAATGCCGAATCGGAGCGACAAAAAGCGATATATGTTAAAGTTTCTCTTTATCCGACTTGATGAACCACAAGCACCTTTGTGGCAGAGTCATACTGCCGACTGGCACACGTTCAGCAACGGAGAAGAATCCGAACATCCAGAACTGTGGGAGTCGGTATGGGATTGGTATTACGGAAAACAGAACGGTGCTGCCAACGGTGTTCCCGAAAATGAAGTGGATACCCTCGTTGAAACCTTGAATAGTAATGATGAAAAAGACAGGTTAAATGCCGCCTATCGGTTGGGGCGGGTCGGTGCAGCTGCCGTGCCTGCCTTGAAGCAGATGTTACACAGCGAATCTAATGCTATCCGCGAGTATGCAGGATACGCTTTGAGTCTCACCGGTGCATCCGCTGTTCCGACGCTTATTGATGCCTTACAAGCAACAGACGATTCCGTTCGGGCAAGCGCAGCGTTCGCCTTGGCAGATATGGGAAAAACCGCGCAAGAGGCACTACCTGCGTTGGTCCGCGCTGCACAAGACCCCTCCGAATCGGTCCGACGACACGCAACAGAGGGATTGGGACTCATCGGACAACTGGTGTCTGACGAAATAGATGTGTCCGAGACTGTGCAGGTCTTGGCAACTCAGTTGAGCGATGACTATTTTCCTGTTCGCGATAACGCTGCCCGTGCCTTAGCGAAATTCGGAACGCTTGCTGAACCGGCGATGCCTGCGCTTGTCGCGCAACTTGAGGATGAAGACCGATATGTCCGTTTCCACGCTGCATTGGCGTTAAAGCAGGTTCAAACGCCGGAGGCACAGGACGCACTCTTCAATCACCTATTTACTTCGCGGTGGTGTGCCCTAACAACGCGCGGAACACCGTTTTAGGAAATATTGTTATGCCAAGCGCGCTCGTTGCCAAGCTTCAAAACGTACGTAACGAGCGCGTTTCAGAAAGCCTATTTGTTATCGAGGAGATTTTTTACCCGGTACCTTCCACAGAATAACCGTGCAATCATCACTTCCACTCGCAACTTCAATTGCGCAAACCGAGTTGATGACTTAACTCCATTAGACGTTTATTTATGCCTGTTTTATCAATCCGGTTGCCATCCACAAATTCTTGATATTCTGGCAACAATCCATCTGGGACCATCAGGCGTGAATTCGCTTCACGCAATGCTAACAACCCCATAAAGATTTGCATCTCCCGTGAATAGTCGGGTATAAAGTCGTGGAATGCTTGACGGAGCTCACCTTCCGTGAAGGTATCACGACCGCTGCGTCTGGCGATGCTATTTGCACGTTGAACAATCAAGAGCAGATCTCGCCAAGTCAATCCGTCTGTTTCTGCGCCTCCGACGAGTGCCTGGAAATTAATGTTACCGGAGGTCTGTCCTTGACAGCAAATTTTTAAAATTTCTACTCTACCACCACCTGTAGGCGGTAGCATGATCAATTTGGTGTCAAAAATACCGTACCGTCGAAAGATGGATGGCATTAAATCCGGGCGTTGTGATCCCGCCACCCATATCACTCTACCGTGCAACGATACATCGTTCATGGCATTCACGAGGGCTTGCGGAAATGTTTGCGCGTGTTCTTCCGGATTCATTGTCGTATACGGGGATGCCTGCTCAATTTCATCGATAAAAACAACCGTCGGGGCAATGCCGCGGATAAAATTGAGTCCCGCATTCAGGTTCCGTTCATAAGTGTTTCCGTTTTCATTGATGTTTATTGTTACTTCACTGACCTGATTGGCGTAGCGGAGTCGGACAAAAGCCATGTTCGCCTCACCCGCGAGTACCCTTGCGGCATACACCTTGCTGGTCCCATGTGGGCCGAGGAAGAGCATGCCTCGCGGCACACGTCTCAGATCCCGATTTTTCATACCCGCTGCAATATCCCGGATGATTCGCATGACATACCAACCGTCGTCAGAAGGGCCTTTGCGAGTTTCACCGAGTTCAAGAACGCCGTGGCTGAAGGTCTTGATACTCTCACGCCGGTACCTGAACAACGCTTCACCGCCTGTTTTCCGTTGTGCAGATTCTGCCTGTTGCACAACATCGTGAACACCGAGTAGGTTTAGCCCAAGTGTTTCCCGTGCCAAGGTTTCTTTCTCGCGATTATTCCCCAAGGTTTTACGCATCTGTGACGAACCATCCGAGATGTCATATAGATGTTCAATAAACCTTAGGCGTTCGTTATAGTTCGGAAACGGAATTTCTATCATAGGAATCTCAGGATTCACGGTGAAATTCGGGTGTACGTCGGATGTATTGTGAGTAACGAGCAGGACGACGTGCTTATGCCTTCGGATGTCAAGGTCAGATGCCCAATATAGGATTTGGTTAAACAAGAGTTGTGCTTCATCTCCACCAACTTCATTCAGCGACGGATCGTTCGGCGTGAGCAGCTCCAGAAAATTGATTACCAACCCAATTCTTGTTCTGCCTTGCCGCAAGAGACGGTTTAATTTGCGCCGCAACTCCCCAGAAGGCGAAGGATCCAAGGTCACTAATGGATCTTCATGTTCTTTATTAAACGCTAAATCGGCATTAATTCTTCGGCGTACAAGCTGCGGATCTACTTCCTGTTCGGCGAGATTAACGTCTTCAACTTCTCTAAAGCGGCCAAGGGTCTGAAGCCATGTCGCTACACTCTGAAAATGGAAAGTCCCTATTTTGTTGTACTGGGGGAAGATCTCAAGTGTTCTCTGCATATTTCGCCATTGACCAACTTTAGGGAAATGAACCCCTTCCGATGTATTATATCCGAGAACGAGTTGGCAGCCTAATAAATTGAGCTGCGCCATGAGATAGTCCGTAGTACGCAAGTAGCCGTAAACATCGTCGTATAGCAGATCATTTATATTAAAATGGAGCAGAAATTGGTGAGCAGAACCCGCATCATAGTGTTTTTTAATTTCATCCCAGAACATTTTGCCTCCGCGATTGCGTGTGAAATTACTGTCGCTTTGATAGCAGCAAGAAGTAGCCCCAGCCGGGCGATGTATGTATAGCAATAGTGTTCACAAAACATACAATGGCTAATATCTATTGATTGTCTTCTATCAGGGATGATTTTGGTGGTGGCAATACACCGATCCAATGTCCATCGACTCTATCATCTTCAATAAAATCTACTTTCGACCACCAAGAATTCGCGCCTGTTCTATGATGCCCTCGGTCGAAGTTAATCCCGATATCAATCGGTTCAGCCGTCTCAGGATAATTCAGCATCTCCCATGGGATTTCCATCTCTACAATCCATCCGTCATCAACGATGCTCGCAGCGGCTTTCCACATTTCCGCTATTTCAGCCGGATCCCTAAATGGTGGCGGATGACTCACAAACTTGCTACCGAGAGGGTTCGCCATAAAAAAGGTGCGGTCTCTGAATTGATGTGTGTGAAGAGGATCAATCGTAAAGGAAATCCAATCTTCACCGAAGGGCCGGATCTGGTCCTCTACTTGGCGCGCTACGATTCCATCGGGTTCGCAATCGAAAAAATAGCCAGCGACATAAATAGCTTCATCCGTATAAACCATCATGATAGTAGATTGATCTTCAGCAGGAGCACCACCAGCATTTCTATCGGTGAAGTCTGTGCCTTGCGGGGCATTTTGCCAAGCGGTATCGTTGAGCTTGCCGTCAATTATTGGCGGTCTGTCTATCTTTACCGCGGGGAGTTCTTTGGCGTTTCGCTGTTTCATAGCACGGGCGGCATCATCAAGAGCGTCAAAAAGATTATTGGGTTCTTTTAACCTTTGCAGTAACAAAACTTCACACCCGCTGGTAAATAATAAAATGAAGATGGCGTTCAAAAAAGTTGCTGTTTTCATAAAAGAAGTCTTGATTTTAGGGAGAAGTTTGAGTAATTACACCAGTAGGCGTGCTATGAGTGGTAGGCGCGCCGCTGTCTGGAGTTACAAGATAAGTTGAGTTAATTGGGTATCAGTTTATCTGGAGAATAAGTATATCACATTTTCTGTGTGATAACAAAGATTTCTAAGAAAATCGGCAGAGCCATTCAGCTCGCTGAAGTACCAGCAAACCATTTGGGTAAGAATTTGAAGGTCTTGACGAGGTGGAAAGAAAATCTTTCGGGGTCTGTAATGCCTTCTTGAACAACGATGCGTTTCTTGTCCGGATATTCTTCTGTAGAACCCGGTATTTTAATCACATGATGAACCATATACCTATCCGCGCTGTGACAATGCCAAGAATTGCACCCGCAAAAACATCCGTCGGATAGTGGACACCAAGATACACACGTGCGATACCAACTGTGGTCGCCCAGAAAAATATTGGGATGCGTAAAACTGGAAAGAAACTTGCCAAGAGTGTCATCATCAGAAAAGCGGAGGCGGTGTGCCCGGATGGAAAACTGAATTGATCCGGCGGACGGACTCGAAATTCGACATCCACAATGTGTTTACAGGGGCGATCTCGTTTCATTGACTGTTTAATGAGATGATAGAGGAGTCTCTCAAGCGGGAAGGCAATCGCCGCTGACAAAAGAAATGGTTTGCTAATGGTGGAATTATATGTTAGATATACGTAGAGTCCTAAAAATGGGTAAATCCATCCGTTAGCACTCCACGAGATCAAACGAAATGAACGATTGAGGATAACGCGTTCGTCGCCCCAACTAAAAATGTGCTCGAACAGCAACCTATCCCATCGCGTCAGACTGTTTGTAAATTCTCTTAGCATAGTTTGTAAGGTAAGCAGGCAGAGGTATGAAACCGACCCACTCTATTTCCTTTTGTTCTCTTTGACCGACTCCGTCCACTGAAAAGCAGGGAGCAGCGAGGGGTTTCCTCTACCAGCAATACAGTAGATATTATACCACACATACAAACAAAGGTCAAATCTTTTTTGTTTCTATTACGCCTCAGCCTTATATATGATAGCAGCATTTCACCTAACATCTAAAGAAGTGGGAAACCTTCACATCGCGGACATCATAACTTCTCACGAAGCCTTTGGATCCACATAATCAGCGAGATCTCTGAGCGCGATGACGCTGTAATCGTTTTCAGCAAGGTACGCCATATACGCCTCAAATTGTTCCGGTTCTATGTGAACCCATGGATGCTCAAGGTCTGGCACCCCGTGGAACGTGAGAATCGCAATATTCCCATCCGTTGCTTGGGCAAGTGCCCATGTGAAATCATCAAAGTTCCAATGGGGCCCCGCGGCTCCGGTTGTCGGGATTAGGAGCGGATGGTGTTGTGTGGGGTTATAAGCCGGTCCGCGCCCGCCTTCGTTGTCGTAAGGAAATTCAGGCGCGACACCGCGCCTCGCAAAATCAAAACCGTGTGCCGCAAGCACCTCAACAGCTGCTTCACCGTGGCTATAACCGGGGTAACAGAACGTTGTGGGTTGGGGAATGCCGTAAGCCTCACATTGCGCATCAATATGTTCAAGATCCGCGCGAAGCTCCGCCGCTGACTGCTGCGTGACGTTTCGATGGTACTGGGTATGATTGCCGATCTCAAAACCCGCATCGTGTAACCCACGTACCTCTTCCCACGTCATGTAGGCTTCTTTATTCGTCAGGAAGTTCAGCCCTTCGGTAATGTAGAAGGTCGCTCCAAAGCCATAAGATTTCAGGAGCGGACCGACAAAAGTCGCCTGCGATTTACAGCCGTCATCAAAGGTCAACACGACGAGTTTATCAGGGATTGTTTTGCGTGAATTGTTTTTCATACTGTTGGAGTTGTGTCTAAAAAATA
>JAPPDN010000788.1:0-6497 GCA_028824575.1 Candidatus Poribacteria bacterium
GTCCCACGTACGTAGTGTTGAGGGTTGGGTCTTGAGCAACGAGTGCTTGTTGAACCCCGTCAGGTCCGGAAGGAAGCAGCGGTAGATGAGTTGTTCGTGTGACGCAAGGGTGCCTGACCTGAGCTAACGGCGCGGGCAACGCCTGGAGAAGCATGTCAACTCTGGGTGCATAGCCATTTTTTTTTGGGCATATTATCTGGACAGACCACATCTCATTCCCAAATTGTGCCACTAAGGCACAATTTGTCTTTGCTTTGCATTCTCAAGCCGTACAGGAAAGGATTGCGCAATGTCTTACGAGGTTCTCGCCCAAAGATGGCGTCCGCAAAACTTCAGTGACGTTGTCGGACAGGAACACGTTACCACAACGTTGAAAAATCAGATTCTGTCTGAACGCGTCGGGCATGCCTATCTCTTCTGGGGACCTCGCGGTACCGGTAAAACCACCGTCGCGCGTATCTTTGCCAAAGCCGTTAATTGCCCTAACCGGGTTCGAGAAACCGAATTTGACACTATCCAAACTGCTGAACCTTGCAACCAATGCGTATTCTGTAACGACATCTCACAGGACCGGTCGCTTGATGTATTCGAGATGGATGCCGCCTCCAATCGCGGTATTGATACAATTCGAGACCTTCGAGAAAACGTTAAACTCTCTCCTGCTACCTGCACCTACAAAATCTATATCATAGATGAAGCGCACATGCTCTCAACAGAGGCCTTCAACGCCCTGCTTAAAACGCTTGAAGAACCACCCCCACACGTCATATTCATCATGGCAACGACCGAGCATGCCAAAATACCGAAGACAATTAGCTCCCGTTGTCAAGATTTCGATTTCCGACATCTTGAAGATGAAAAGATAATCGCACGCTTACAATTAATTGCCAAAGCAGAAGAAATTTCAGCGGACTCGGAGGTACTCACGCTCATCACCCGTCAATCTGAAGGCTGTCTAAGGGATGCCGAAAATCTGTTAGAACGTCTCGTTTCATCCGCTGGCAAGGATTTGACAACGGATGCCGTTGAACAAATCATCGGACTCGGTTCGAGTGCACTGCTCCGAAAACTTACAACGGCAATTACGGAAAGAGATATTTCAAAGAGCCTAAAAACGTTAAACGACTTAACAAAACAAGGGACAGACCTGTCGCAATGCTTGGATCAACTCATCGGCTATTTTCGAGACCTACGCCTTTTAGCAATTGACGACAACTTGAGTGATCTAATTCAAAGTCCTCAATCAGATTTGTCAGAACTCAAGCAGAAGGCGGAGCAGATGTCGGTCAGCCGACTCTCGCGGATCATCAAGATTTTGATGCACACCGACCGCGATATAAAACAGTACGGTTACCCACAACTCCAATTAGAGGCTGCGTTCATTCAACTTAACTCACTTGAAGAGGGCATCCCGCTTCAAGAAATTGTTGATAAATTGTCCGCCTTAGAACAGAAATTTGATGCCGCCGGGATTTCCGCACCACCGCAACAACAATTTCCGTCTTCAGAAGTAGATCCGTCGGATAGAGAAGCTGCAGCATCGCAGCCACTTTTCCAAACGAGTCGAAAACCCGCCAGTTCATCCGCCTCCGATTTCGGAAAAGATAAGGTGAACACACAATCTAAAGAGCAACCCGTAACTTCCGATTCATCAGGTCTGAATGTCCCAAACCCTTCGTCAACGCCACAAGGAGCCCGGGACCTTGCAGACCTGCCACTGTTTTGGGAAGGATTAAAACCAAAATTGCCTATGAAACTCAGGTACGGTTTGTTAGAAGACTCTGTTCCCACTGTGAACGGCACAAATGCGGTTAAAATCGCTTGCTCACCCACACATCTCTCAATGGTTACGGAAGAAGACAAGACAATCATAACTAATATTCTAACGCAGGAAATCGGCATGTCCGTGACGATTGAGTTAGTTACGTTGGATACTGTCCCAGAATCAACTTCTGCTCAAGATGCGACCGAGAAAGTAGAACGAAAGACACCACTCATGCGAAGAGTTGAGGCGCAAGACGATCCGCAGCTCAAAACAGCGCTTGAACTTTTTGATGCCACAGTTTTGGAAACCCAATAATCGCTGCTTCCCAAATTGGGAAAGCGTATCTTACAAGTAAGGAAACTTTTATGACACCAAGCATGTTGTAACAAACGGGAACGAAACACGGATGTACACGAGATCCAAAGCTGCTTGGTGATAGGACAAAAACTATGAAGATGAACGACCTGATGAAACAGGCACAACAAATGCAAAAACGGATGCTTGAAATCCGAGAAGAACTCGCAAATCGAACTGTCGAAGCAACTGTCGGAGGTGGAATGGTAACCGCTGTCGTCAATGGACAACAGGAAGTCATCTCACTTCGGATTACACCGGAAGTTGTTGACCCAGAAGATACCGAAATGCTTGAGGACCTCGTTGTTGCAGCTGTCAATGAGGCACTGCAACAATCGCAAGAATTGATGTCCGCGGAAATGAGCAAATTGACTGGCGGTCTTAAAATTCCCGGACTCCCATAAGAACGGTTGTCGGCTGTCAGCAAAGAGGTTTTCGCGTAACCAAACCCCTCTTTTACTGATGGCTGATGACTGATGGCTTTTGCCGCACAAAGAATCCATGCAAGAATACCCGAAACCGCTGGCGAAACTTATCACTGAACTCCAAAAGTTACCGACGATTGGTCAGAAGACAGCGCAACGTTTAGCGTTTTTCATGCTAAAGTTACCTGACACTGAAACCGCCCAAATCGCAGAAGCCATCGCACAGGTAAAACAACAACTCTGCTACTGCGATGTCTGTGGCACGATTACCGATACAAATCCGTGTTATATTTGTACAAGCCCACGCCGCGACACTCGGATGATTTGTGTTGTTGAAGAATCGGATGATCTTTGGGCTATTGAAAGAACCAACGGTTATAAGGGGTTATATCATGTACTTGGGGGCGTACTCTCACCGTTAGACGGGACCGGACCGGACGAACTCGGAATTAACACGCTCTTCCAAAGAATCAAGGAACCCTCTGCAAACAGTGAACCCGTGCAAGAGGTAATTCTTGCCACGAATTGGACAACAGAAGGACAGGCGACTGCCCTTTATCTTACACAACATCTCGAAAGGTTTGAAGTCACTGTTACTCGTATTGCTTACGGTATTCCTGTAGGTGGAGATTTGGAGTACATTGACGAGGTAACCCTTGCGAAAGCACTCGAAGGCAGGCGAAAGGCTTAGATGAGAACGCAGTGTTTCCTACTACTTTTAGTCTATCTGTATTGTGGCGTGCTGAATATCGCGCGCGCGGAACCGGATTCAAATAGCCAAAAAATAGAATTAAAAGACACCACCGATTTTAAGGCAAGCACAGCTCGCCAAGCGAATGCAACCTTTGATGCCCAGCGTGCGTTTGCAGCATTGGAAAAACAGTGCGAATTCGGCCCGCGACCACCAGGCTCAGTGGCGCATCGCGAAACACAGAATTATCTCTTTGCTGAACTTCAGAAATATGCGAGCAGCGTAGCACTTCAACCGCACACGTACAAGGCAAAAACTGAAACGCTGCAGCTGAATAATATCTTGGCAGAGTTCGGACCCTCCACCGGTGAAACACTGCTACTCGCAGCACATTGGGATACGCGACCCTTCGCCGATCACGATCCAAAACCGGAAAATCGGGATATACCGATTCTCGGTGCCAATGATGGCGCCTCAGGCGTCGCGATCCTCCTTGAAATTGCCAGAGTCTTAAAAGCGCATCCGCCACCGCGACGGATTGTTATTGTTCTTTTTGATGGTGAGGATTACGGTAGGTCTACCGACGACATGTTTATCGGCTCTCGGTTTTTTGCCAAAAACCTCGGAAAATGGAAACCTGATTACGGGATTTTGTTAGATATGGTGGGCGACAAAGATTTGACGCTCCCAATAGAACGCTACTCTTGGACTGCAAATCGCGAGTTCACTGAGGCTATATGGAATCGAGCATCAACTCTCGGTTTGGGACCTTTTCAACAACGCTTAGGGCGCGCGATTATGGATGATCACGTTCCCTTAATCGAAGTCGGTATTCCAATGGTTGATATCATCGACTTTGATTACCCTTATTGGCATACAATTGAAGATACAGTTGATAAATGTAGCCCTAAAAGTTTAGAAGTCGTCGCAACACTCGTTATTAGCATTATTTATGACGGACTGTAGAAGAATTATCAGTCGCCAGTAGGTATCAGTTACCGGTTAATATCGTGTGACGGTTACAAAGTGTGTTACTGCCGCAGCACATCTCTTTAACTGAAAACTGAAAACTAAAAAAAATGAATACCTATCACAAACATTATGACGTTATCGTTGTCGGTGCAGGACACGCGGGTTGCGAAGCCGCACTCGCTGCCGCGCGAATGGGCTGCGAAACGCTTATCGTCACAATCAACCTGGATACGATTGCCAAAATGTCTTGCAACCCCGCTATCGGTGGTCTCGCCAAGGGACATCTCGTTAAAGAGATAGACGCGCTCGGCGGTGAGATGGCAAAAAACATTGACAAGACAGGGATTCAATTTCGACGTTTGAATACCAAAAAGGGACCCGCGGTTCGCTCAAGTCGCGCACAAGCCGATAAAAAGGCGTATCAAGATGAAATGAAACGCGTCTTGGAAGCGCAACAAAGGCTTGACATCAAGCAGGTATTGGTTGAAGAACTCCTCGTGGAAAATGGGCAGTGCATCGGGATTCTGAGTCAGACACAAACTGCTTACTTCGGAGAAACTGTAATTCTGACGACAGGTACTTTCCTAAAAGGCATCATTCACATTGGTGATGTTTCATATAGCGCAGGCAGGGCAGGCGAATCCGCAGCGGAAAAACTCTCAGAAAGTTTTTTGAACCTCGGCTTTGAAATTGGACGGCTCAAAACAGGCACACCGCCGCGCGTCAATGCCCAGACGGTTGACTTCAGCGTGATGGAGATCCAACCCGGTGACGAAAACCCTCTTCCGTTCTCATTCTCAACCGAACGGATCACGCAGTCACAACTCCCATGTTACCTCACTTACACAAATGAAAAAACACACGATGTCATTCGCGAGAATCTTCACCGTTCTGCAATGTACAGTGGTCGTATCGTAGGGATTGGTCCCCGCTATTGTCCATCAATTGAAGATAAGGTTGTCCGCTTTTCTGAAAAAACCGAGCACCAAGTCTTCGTAGAACCAGAGGGACGGGACACGGATGAAATTTACCTCAACGGTATTTCCGCGAGCCTCCCCGAAGATGTACAGGTAGAGATGGTGCATAGCATCAAAGGGTTAGAGAACGCTGAGGTTATGCGCTTCGGATACGCCGTGGAATACGATTTTGCCCCAGCGACACAACTACAACCGACGCTTGAGACTAAGAAGGTGCAAGGACTCTACTTCGCCGGACAACTCAATGGCACCACGGGGTACGAGGAAGCCGCCGCACAAGGACTGATGGCTGGTATTAATGCTGCACTAAAGGTCAAAGGCGAAAAACCGCTTGTTCTGGATAGGGCACAGGCGTATATAGCCGTGCTTATTGACGATCTGGTTACGCTCGACATCCGTGAGCCTTACCGTATGTTCACTTCGCGCGCTGAATATAGATTGGCGTTGCGAGAGGACAACGCCGATTTACGGCTTACCGAAATCGGTAGGCAAATCGGGCTGGTTGATGACAACACATATCACTTATTCCAAACCAAAGCAGCGGACATACAAGCAGAATTGAAACGATTACAGGAGACACTTCTTAAGCCAACCACAGCGACTCTGGAGAATTTGGAAAATATTCTCCAGACGGGCGAACTAAAGCAACCGACATCGTTGGCAGACCTTTTGAAACGTCCAGAACTTCATTATGAACATATAACACAAATCGCACCGCCCAGTGAGACATTGCCATCTGCCGTGCGAGAACAGGTAGAAATTCAGATCAAATACGATGGGTACATCCAGCGACAGCAGCGACAGATTCACCAATTTAAGAGATTGGAAAATTTCCGAATCCCGGATACATTCGACTATGCGAACGTTCAGGGGCTAAAGACGGAAGCACGAGAGAAGCTTACAAAGATTCGTCCCGCCTCTATCGGGCAAGCATCGCGACTGCCCGGCGTTTCGCCAGCCGACATTTCAATCTTGACGGTTATTCTTCATCAACAGAGGGCGCGGAAGTAACTTATAAGTTAAGAAGCATGCTGTGGCAGTAACAATATATTTACCTACCACAAGAGGTCTCTTAACTGACAACTGACAACTAATGTTGGCACAAGACAAGCACGTTTTATTAAAAGAAACTTTCAATCGGCATGGGTTTTCGTTAACCATGTATCAGGCAACACAGTTTGACAAGTATCGTGCCGAACTGCTTCGGTGGAATGCGCGTATGAACCTGACCGCAATCACAGATGAGAATGAGATTGTTCATAAGCATTTTCTTGATTCCTTAAGTGTTTTGGAGCATATAGCACTTAAAAAAT
>JAPPDN010000788.1:6507-10252 GCA_028824575.1 Candidatus Poribacteria bacterium
CATTTTCTTTATTCGTTAATTGTTTTTGTGCATATATTAATTAAAAAAGGTGACGCTGTGATTGACATCGGGACAGGTGCCGGATTCCCAGGAATCGTCCTGAAAATTTACGTGCCAGACATCCGATTAACACTTGTTGAAGCATCAAAAAAGAAAGGGAGTTTCCTAAAATTTCTAATCCCGCAATTAAACCTTTATCAAAAGGTAAACGCTCAGCAAAAGGCAAACGTTGAAGTACTCACTGAACGTGCGGAAGTTTGTGCCCGAGACCCGGATCGTGTCGGTGCCTACGATTGGGTTTTCACCCGTTCCGTCGCAACTCTTCGGAATTCTGCCGTGTACTGTCTGCCGTTCTTGAAACCGACAGGAAAGTGGGTGGCTTACAAACTTGGGCGGGAAAGAATAGATACTGAAATTGATGACAGCACGACGCACCTGAGCGCGCTTGGGGGAAACATTGAAACTGTTTTCACAAACCCAAAATTCAATCGAAGTTATGTTGTGGTGCGCCGTAGTAACACATGAGCACGGGAAAGATACTGTTTCGTCCGCTTAGAGCCTATCTCATAAATACGACCCTGGACACGGTACGAGCGATCATAACTATACTGGACCTTCTTAAAGTGATGGCGTTTTCTATTTTATAAAGGTATTTATGCAAGGCAAGGTCTCTGCTCCATCTCTACGCTATTTATGAGTCGCGGTCGAACCATGACACATTGGGACAAGGTGCCAAAAAACACGACATCCTAAAGAGGACAAGTCCTATGAACTTTGATACAACAATCGGAGAGGAAAACATTCCCACCCTTCATATAGAAGGCAAGATTCTTGGGAATGCCACAGATACGTTTCGCAAGGAAATGGAGATGCAGCTTCAAACAGGGCATGATAAATTAGTCGTTGACTTGACGAACGTCCCGTTAATTGACAGTAGCGCGTTGGGGGCAATAGTGACGACCTTGAAGTCCTGTCAGGAATTGGGCGGAAAACTGGTGCTACTCAACCCTCAGAAGGCTGTTCAAGAAGTTTTGGAGGTGACACACCTCTCAACCGTTATTGAGATCTATGATACGGAGGAGTCCGCGCGCGACGCTTTCATGTAACAGGAAAAATGGGATACATCGAGGACATGCATCGCAGAGCTTGGCGCAACAGAAAGCGCGTTGTCCGGCACTATTCTTGGAAACATGGAAAACAAAAATCCTATAAAGCGTTTTCGGTTTAAGGTCGGCTTACGCGGTCAACAAGTCGTGCTTTTTCTGTTAGTAGCACTTATGCCGTTGTTCGCTATTTCATTAGCGATTAAGGTGTTAGGTGAAAATGCGTTAAAAGGTACCGTCGGTGAAAACCATGTACTGCTCGCACAAGAAAAACTTGCCCGTGCCGACAATGCCATCTCCGAGAAAATCGCAAAGATCGAAGCTGAACTCTCAAACATCCGAGCGGCAGTTGTGCGATCTAACACCGCTGATGGAGCAGAGGGGGTATTTTTTGTCGTTTGGACGCAACTCGTTGATAGTATCCGCTTGCTTGAAACTTATGCCGGTGATAAAACAGAGGTAACCATTACAAATGCATCCGGACATGTCCTCCGATCAAACAATCCGAGACTGGAGTACTTTACACGAAGAGGCATGCCCCATCGCGTGAACAACACAACCTGGTGGCAAAGAGCGTATAACAACGGCGTAGGCTACCTATTCGCCGAAGACATCCGCTATGACGCATCACGGAGCGTACACCTACTCCCAATCGCACTCCCAATACGGACGGCTTCTAAAGCCTCCGCTGCGTCAGGTGAAAAAAATACAGTCGGGGTACTGAGAATTGTGCTTTTACTCCCCGAACTGAAAAATATAGTTGAATCCAGTCTCGAATTGGAAGAAACGCACACGCTTTTAACAAACGAATCTGGGAAAATCATTGCCGCTTCACCGAGCAGCGGGTATCGAGTAAATACCTACATAGAAATGAACAACGCAGCAGAAGAGGCAATTATTGAGGGAAAAAAAGGCGAACAAGGAAAATACTACGATTATGAAGCCGACGGTGAAACAGATAGTTTCAATGAGCCGCGGGTGTATGGTTGGGCGCGAACCCAACCCTCACCTACTGAACCGTGGAAGGAGCGACAAAACTTCAGCAACTGGATAGTTTTTATCTCACGCCCGACTTCCTTTGCTTATGCAGGCGTCGTAGAATTAAACAAATATATTTTTTATGTTACCATTGTGTCAAGTTGTATCGTTGTATTTATTGCATGGTGGGCAGCACAACGGATCGCAACACCTATATTGAAAGTCGCACAAGGGGCACGTAGCATTGGGCAGGGCGAATTCGACAGCGAAATCGTCGTTGACAGTGATGATGAGGTGGGTGTCCTGGCTGGAGAGTTCAATGAAATGCGTCGGAATTTGAAAACCGCAGTTGACAAACTGACGCAAGAGGAGCGAAAACTTACTGCCATCGTTGATAACCTCGGTGAAGGACTGATTGTTGTTGAACCTTCGGGACGTGTGCTCTACGTCAACCCTGTAGCTGAACGGCTCCTTAAT
Organism: Candidatus Poribacteria bacterium; assembly: GCA_028824575.1. Lineage (GTDB taxonomy): Bacteria > Poribacteria > WGA-4E > WGA-4E > WGA-3G > WGA-3G. The sequence goes on from JAPPDN010000788.1 coordinate 9,066, forward strand.
CTCGGGGAAACCGCTGACTATGAAAATTTTATTTCGCTTGATACTGAAGGCGGGACAATCCGGTGGACAAAGGTATTAGCACCAAACGAGGCAACCCAAACTCCAGACCCGAGAACGAGAACCGTCGGTATGAAAATTCTGTCCTCTTCGCAACGTGAGATGACACAGCATCAAACATTTATTGCGGAAGTGGATGTCAATGGACACCAGCAAAACACTGACGGAGCTCGGATACTTCGCATTATCGCAAGCCATTTTCCTGATGAGAGCAACAACATCGCTGGCACAGTCTACGTCTTTGATGACATCACGAATGAACACGAAATAGAGCAGATGAAATCGGAGTTCGTCTCTCTCGTCTCGCACGAATTGCGGACACCACTGACATCCATCATCGGTTTCATTTCGCTCATACTCGATGGGAAAACCGGCGAAATTAATCAGAAACAGTATGAAAGCTTAAGTCGCGCACACCGCCAATCAAAACGACTTGCCGCACTTATCAATGATCTGCTTGACATCTCTCGAATTGAAGCAGGACGTATCGAGATGAAGCAGGAACAGGTGAAAATAGACTCGGTAGCACGACGGCGCATCGAAGAACTGCGTCCACAAGCAGATGAAAAAGCAATATCTCTGCTCTTGGAGACACCATCGAATCTAACTACGATGATTGGAGATGCAGACCGGATTGGACAAATTTTTATTAACCTCATCGGGAACGCCATTAAATTCACACCCGATAGCGGAAAGGTGACGGTCAGAATATCAAAATCTTCTGCTGAAGCACCGCATCCCGATGGTCGGGATCAGGCAACTTCAGAGCAAAACGGGCGCGAAAATGACGGATTCCACGTTGAAGTTATTGACACAGGACCGGGGATACCAGCTGAGGAGAGAGAAAAGGTCTTTGATAAATTCAGACAACTCGGAAGTGTACAGACACGGCAACAGGGCGGGACCGGCTTAGGGCTTTCAATCGCATCTGGAATCGTCGCAGCACACGGTGGCAAATTATGGGTGGATACCGGTGATAATGGACGCGGATGCAACTTCCAGTTTTTTATTCCGTTGGAAAAGGGCAAAAATGGCTGAAACGATTTTAGTGGTTGACGACGATCTGGATATACTCGAACTCTTAAAGATGAACTTAGAGCCGGAAGGGTACAATGTGCGCACTGCAAGTG
>JAPPDN010000017.1:0-6760 GCA_028824575.1 Candidatus Poribacteria bacterium
GATCCTTTGTATAATCAGTCCAAGTTGTATTCTGAACTGTTCAGATTATTAGGTTGGATTCATCCACTTGGGCGGAAATTAAAGTTTCAATTCACTTATTTCGGAGCACATGTTGTTGCAGCAAAACTGAATCCATTAGCGATTTTAGAAGAATCTGTTTTGGGGATCGCTTATCCAAACGATATTTTAAATGTCAAGGGAAACTATCAATTAAGACTATTTGCCACTTTCTTGCGGACATTAGGGGCATTAGGTGGTTTGTTAGCACGTGATGAATTGATAATAGGTCCTATGTGCTTAGATGATGATCGTGACGATCAACTTTTCAACAACATGGTTAGAGAAATCCAGAATTTAAGAGGCTCTTGGCGAGCCCTGGATGAAAAAATGAAAGCAGTTGCAAGTCAAAGAGGTATAAAACGTGATACAATGGTAAACTACACCCGCGTCGTTTTACCGATGTTGAGAGAAATTGGCTGGACAACGGATGAAAACAACGAAATTCTTTATAACAAATCGATAAAATTTAACAAATTAACAGCTAAGGGATACAAAGCCTTGGAGTTAATCAATGAAAGTAAAGATATTAGAAAAATTGACTTAGAAAAAATTGATAAAGCGACGAAAGATGCAATAATCCGACTAAGTTTCTACCAAATCTTGGGACGAGCTGGTTTTGATACTGTTCCTGTTGAGTCTATGCTTATTGAAGATCAAGTTTTGGTTGAGAACTATTTGGGATCTGCCAACTATCCTATTCTTTTCTCTCCATTTCAGGAATTGCATTCTGATTACCTATATTCTATTTTCCCGAACTTGTCTGGTCGTGAGGCTTCCAAAACCCCTATAGAGTTGCGTTTTTCTTCTGCTCGTGGTGGTACTGCAGAAACCCGATATTCGAGTGTGGAACTTATAAGCGAAACAGGTCCCCTTATTGAGGAGTTAGCTTCTGGCAGTCAGGATGTTGACGGAGAAACCCTTGATGTTTTCAAGGAGACAATAGAGCGAGGTTGGGATCTAGGGACATCAATAGAGTATATCATGTCTCAATACGCTGATGCGAACAAAGATATATTCTATCCAATCGTTGAAAAGTTGTTTAAAGCAATTGGATACGATTGTGAACTTTCGAGAACCGGAGTGAATTATAAGAGGTGGGATGCTATGATCAGAAGCCCGAAGCATTCGATGCCAATAGAAATAAAGTCTCCAGGTGAAGAAAAATTTCTGTCTGTTAAAGCTATCAGACAGGCGTTAGAAAATAAAGTCATTTTACTTGCTCGTGCTGCATCTGCTACAGAGTTTGAAGATGCCTCGCTTGTTGTCTGCTACAATTTGCCGAATGACCGTTCCGAAGTGAATTCGTTAATTAATGATGTGTTTGAAGTTTATGGCATAGTTATTGGGGTTATAGATTTTAGAACGTTACTGCAGATCGCTGGATCTCACTTACTGCTGAAAAAGGAACATAATAGAAATCAATTGGAGAAATTACGTGGCTTTATCAGATTATCAGATCCTTAAACAAAAGAAAACTTCCAAAAAATTAAAAACTCTAGCGGCGGGGGCTTACCCTGTTTCTATTGAATGGAATCAGGATGAAAAACAATCTATAGTAAAATTTTCCGATGGTGGACGTGCGTCGGGTTCTTGTATTCACTGTATCAATCCACCATGTTTGGAATACACTGAAGAAGAACTTGAATTGGAAATATTTAAGGAATTCCCTTCAGATAAAACCACAGAAGTGTGTCCAACCAAAGCAATAAGTTGGCCTCAAGAAAGTGATTCACCAATAATAGACAGTGATGCTTGTATTTTCTGTGGAATATGTGTCAGTCGATGTCCCGTTGCAGCGATTTATCTTGATCCAGATGAAACTACAGCAATCTTAAACGACCTGCCAAACAAGTACTTCCTCCTTCAAAATCAGGAAGTTTCTGAAACGACACAGAAATTTTTACTTGAAATGTTTTCGCAAATTCCTGAGAATGGAATTTTCATCTCGGAAGATGATGATATACTCCAGCGTTTCCTTGATAAATTTAAATCCGTTGCAACTGAGCAAAAACACAGTTCACAATTTCCTAACCATCTGGTTCGCAACTTGATGTTGGAGGTAGGTATTAAGGCATTGATGCGTAGAAGAGGAGATACTTACCTTCGGATGGATATAGTTTTTGAACAAAGTGGGAAGAAATCAGGAACATGTGAAGTTGAGCTGCGGAGTGAGTTCCTAGATGCCCCTAGAAACTTGTTAGACAATGTAGCGGTTTTGGTTTCTAGATACGAGATTAGCAAAAACAACATGATACCATTAGTTGTAACTCTATCACTGCCGAGTCAACGTTCAGAATACTGGCGGGTCATAAAGGATATTAAGCAAGTGTTAGACCTGCGAATCAATTCCCTCACTATCGGGATGTTGGTTTTGTTAGTTTGGAATAGGAATAAAATATCGCTTGATTCTCAGGAAATTCTATACGTTGACTCAGACATGTCCACTTTAAGAGATAAATTTGAGCGCATACTTGGTAGGGAGTTAAATATCACGGAGGGTTACCCTGGGTTTATGGAAAGTCAAAAGTAGGTTTTAATTGGCTGTTCCATTCATGGATCCTTTTGTTGGCGATTGCGATGTAATCGGAGTTGAGCTCAAATCCCAAATAGGAACGATCTTCCATCAAAGCTGCTAAACATTCAGTCCCGCTGCCAACGAAAGGCACCAAAACTAAATCTCCTTCCATGGAAAAGTGCTTGATTATTTGCCTTGAAATTGATAGAGGTTTTTGGGTTGGATGATCCACTTTTTCCTCGGCAAACCGGCGTCCGGCGAGAGTAGGAAATTTCCATACGTCCCCGGCTAACCTTCCTTCTGGGTGTGGTTCCCATACTTTCCCGTTCTTGATTATTTTATGTTTTAAACGTTCTTTGCTCTTATAAGGCTCTCGAATTGGTTTATAAACAAAATCATTACTTTTCGTCATCCAGAGCAAAGGTTCATAGTGGGCAGCTGGTTTCTTTGTGTATCTTGAAAAGCCATTTTCATAATTCCAGATAAATAGTCGACCGTACTTCATGCCCATTTCCATTAAGTCAACCTGTAAATAACAAATGTACTCATGGATACCATAGAGAAATAAAGCCCCTTGGTCTGTCAGGATCCGGTGACATTCCAGCAACCATTGCTGGCACCACTCGCGCCAGACAGCTACATCTTCAAAATTTTGGTTTATTCCAAAATCTTTGCCTATGTTATATGGCGGATCTGCTATGATCAACTCGGAAGATTGATCCGGCAATCCCTTTAGGAGTTCAAGGGCATCTCCCTGAATAATCGTGTTTTTCATATTACTGGTGAAATACTTGGAAAAGAAGAATGTACTGATGATGGATATTAGGGATATAGCAAAATGGATATCCGTAGGGATATAGTTTCTTATGTGTTTGTTCAAGCATTGAAATCCCAACTAACTTAATTGCATCATCACATAAATGATGGTATAAATCAGAATGGAATGGGTAAAACTGTGAACCATGCCGAAAGTCACTAACAATAATGGCCATATACCGTTTGTTTTCAACCTTGACAGCTACTTGACGAAAGATATTTGTTAGTTCTTGCAAAAATGTTTCATACTTTTCGATATTTCCTAAATCATATTGGCTGTTTGAGTATTGAGTAGCTAAGTTCTTTACAAGCCTTGATTCCTTGACTTTGTGGTCTGCATTTTTTGTCAGTATGTTCCAGTACGGAGGACTTGTTACTGCAAACTGAAATTGTTCGTCTCGGAAATTAGAGAGGGCAGCACGAATATCTTTACAGACAACTGTTTGACTGTGGTTAATTCCAACTTCAACAGTGAGCCGTTCTTCTGCGAGTTCTGCCCATGTTGAACTTAACTCAACACCGGTCCCTTTCCGATCTAAGAAGGCACATGCTTTCAGTGTGGATCCAATTCCACAAAAAGGATCAAGAACTTGATCTTTACTTTTCGTAAAAAAACGAATTAATCGTCCAACATCCTGATAGGAAAAAGGAGCAGGATGAAGTCGTTCGTAGGAAGTGTGCGGGTGCCCTTTCCCTAATCCTTTTTGCCGCCAGTTCGATTTTGTTTCCTGTATCCAAACCCTTCCAGGTAAATCGTTAAGTTTGTTGCGATCAGAATACTTGTCTTCTGGTCGATTTTCAATATTCAGTACCTGCTTTGCTTCATGACGGCATGTTTCGCTCATTGCTAATAGGATCTTTGAAGCAGGAATCCCGAATTCTTTCACTGCTTTAAGATTCTCTAGTGAAGCATCTTTGTTAAACATTTCAAGCTGATCATCTTTGAGTCTGTTTGCTCTATTAGTTGGGATTTCATTGTTAGCCAACGGAGGAATTGTAGTTTTCATTTGTCCCTCGTTAATTCTAAAACCCTTTCTTTGGAATGCCGAGATCCGTAAGTTTACGATTCCAAATTTGGGGTGATGATTATGGAGATTAAGATTTTAAATTTAATAATTTTGCGGTGGGGACACGGCGAAAGTGCTCATGTTCCAAAGTTATTGATTAGGGGATTGAGTACAGGTTCTTTACCTATAAATTCTACTATTTATCAAATTTAATTGCAAGATAAATTGATCCTTTCATCAGGGTTATTTAGTTTTCGATATTTTGCGATTTTGCGTAATATTTTTCACAGTTGTTAATATTTTCATACAAGCAGAAGTCGCGTGGCTTCTCACGCGACTTCTGCTATACTTCACCTTAAAATGAGAGTTATTTTATTTTCAGGTGAATCATGACAAGAAATCAATCTTGCTACTTACTTGATGTCAAGTTTTTCGCTTGACCTAACTTTTATATATATGATAAAATTACCGATAAGTCGTAATAGTTCAGCGGATATAGAATAGATCTGACACCGCATAGACTAACCATCCTAGGTAAAGAAATAACACATTTGAGGAGATAGCAATAATGGAAAGAGAAAATACTTATATTGCAGATCATGACCCTACAGGCACTGCAGTTCAAATGGTCAAAGAAATTTGTAGAGATACTGGGCTCAATCTTGAATACGTGTTGTCCCAATTTCCAGACTTCATTAGCAAACCTGTACGCGAAAGATTGGCATCTAAAAAAATAACCCAAGACGGGTTCTTACACAAGTGTACAGTCCGAAAATACAGTAAATAAGTATGAATCGTTAAAAATAGAAAAACTGAATTAACCTGTATGAAGTGCTAGTAATTTTGAATTACTTGTTAACATTCTGTACAGTCTACCGCAGCCAATTTTTCCCAGCGTGGGAAAAACGCTTCCGTTAAAAAACTATCCAGTTGCCAAATGTTCTGCTGTGGATTTCTTTCAAAGAAAGTACCCATCGCCAATACCAGAATATCTTTGAAACCATAGGGTGTCTCGATCTGTGAGAGATCTTCGTAGGTCTGGATGAGCGCAGTGTGGATTCGGAGAAAGTTCAGTGCAGCGAAACTGAACGCGTTCAATTTCAAAGCACTGTCTTCGCCCATCTTCACTGTTTCCCATGACCATTCGGGTTGGTAGAAAGCGTGAAGCTGCGCTTTACAGAGTTCAACAGCGGTATTGAGGATTTGTGAAAGTTCCTTGTGTTTCGTGGTATCGTTTGGAATATCAAGTTTCTCGCAAATTTCCTTATGTAATTGCTGTTGTGTTGATTCGGAGGTAACCCAGTTTTGGAAGACTTCAGAGGCATGGACGAAGCAAGTACGCAGATCTACGAGGGTCAAATCCAGTTTGCTCGGAAACGTTTTGAGTAAGGAAGAACTCGGCAGTAAATGTGCCTGCTCAGGATATAATTCTAAAAACTTGTATTCCACAACGTCCGCCAACATTTCTGCGAGAATAGGTGTAAAGGCGATAATTGCCCGCTCGTACAATTCCGCATCAATGAATTGCTGTAACTTGGCTGAATCAAGTTCTATTGTCCCTGCCTCGGTTTTGACGAATGTATCCGAAAACGAGATTTGTTCTCCCATGACCGAAGCTGTTTCCGTTAGGGATAGTGGACGTTTAAACAGCGTCAACGCGGTATACGGTTCCTCAAAATCCAGTAGACTTTCCTGCCACTGATGTCCCCATGTATCATGAATTAGATATTTATCGAGTTCCGCTAAAGGAAGGACACCAATCATACGCGTCAACGTTGACGTGACCAATTCCAAAGACAAGTCAGTATCAGCGGCAATCTCCTGACGCAAGGTTAAGTCTAAGTCTTCTGCATTAAAGGTTCCGAACACAGGGAAATGTGCAAAGGGTTCGACCTCCCAAATTTTTCGCAGAAATTTTTCATAATAGGCTGTGGGACCTTGTGATGGATTGTGTTTTCCACTCCCTACCGCTGTGGCGGTATTGGACTCCTGTGCCTTCTCACGCGGCTCAGTCGGAAGGCAAAAATACAGCGCGGAAGAAGTTTTCACCAACTTTACTTCGCCTGTTTGAAACGGAGCACCCGGATATAAAGATTGAAAGAGTTGTAGGGTATCTGCATCCAGTTTCGGGTTATTAGACACCAAATTGAAGCGAGTCTCTAAACTCCGCATGATTTGATGTCGATAACGCAGCGGATTTGTCCGGACAGACAGGTCCCGAGTAAGTCTGTCCACCATTTCCGAATCCAGGTCGAAGGCTCGTTGGAGCTGGGTTTTTAGTTTTTCTCGTTCGTCTGAAACTGTTGGTTCGTTCGGAGCGAAAAGTGTGAAAATTTTAGAGCCTGCGGTATCTAAATTTTCA
>JAPPDN010000017.1:6770-10237 GCA_028824575.1 Candidatus Poribacteria bacterium
TAGAGGACGCTCGCGAGATACGCCCAGGGAGCAAGAAACGTGCGCAGCGACCACATGCACCAGAGCCGGATAGTGTTCAAGAGCCAGCCAGACGGCTTCAACAAACGCGGTGTCTAAGGTCGCCTCATCACAATATGTCGGCGCACGCTGTAAACGTGCACACGTATCCGACATCAAGGTATCATGTTGTGTATAGAACGTTTTAAGTATTTCGGTTGAATCGGTTCCGTGTTCCTTTTTTGTTTTATCGATTTGCTGTGTGAGTGCTTCAAATCGCTTTAAACGTTCTAAAACAGGTTCCCAGCTGCTCGGAATATTGTCATAGTGCTGTATGTGGCGCGCCATAAATTTTGTCCTTTACTTTATTATTTCTTATGAAGTATCTGTTATTCCTCGTTTTTTATTTTAGGTGCATCATAATCGTGAGGCGGTGTTAATTCACGTATCTTTGCATCGACCTGTTTCGCAAAAGTGAGACTCTCGTCGAGTTCAGTGCGAAGACGTGTGAGTTCTGTCTCATCGCTTTCAGGGTTGAGTGTTAGTACCCGGGCATAGAGATGTGAGAGTTGGACAATCGTCTGCTGAACGTCTTTAATCAGTTGTTCTCGATGTTGTTGAAGCACACCTTTAACGGTAGTCCCCAATTGTGTCCCCGTTGATTTTTGATGCATTTTAAGCGTGTCTTTCAAACACTCGACTGCCTGTGTAAAGAGTTCAGAAACTTTGTTAGTAATGTCGGCTCTAACAGTAATAGGCAACGTTCCCATCCATCCATCGCTACCGGCTTCCTCCTGAAAGGATGTGTGCAAGGCGCGAAGTTCTCCAAGCATCGTTTCTGTTCGAGCATCGCCATCCGCTTCAAGTTGTTCGTGTAGAGTGTTGAGTTCTTCCTCTTGCTTGTGTTGGACTTCCTGAAGGATCTCGCTGTGAACTTGTTTGGCAATATCGTCAGTACCAGTTGCCCACTTACTAATCAGGGTCCCGATAGGCACCAAAATGCTGAGAATCGCACTCCCGAATAGATAAAGAATCTTCGGTTCTAAATTAAATATCCAAGAGGCAAAAGCGATAGAGCATCCCGCGGCGAAGGGGAAGATAACATAAGAGTTGCCAAGAAGATGAAGGAGGAATTTCTTCCGAAACAATTTCCGATCAATCAATTTCTTTTATTAGTTACCAGTTATCAGTTATCGGTTATCGGTTAAAGAGGACTCTGATTCAGTCAAACTGCCTTTTAACTGACAACCGAAAGGTTTTTCGCAGAAAAACCGTACTGACAACTGATAACCATTCCTCTATTCCTCAATACGGTTTTCCAAGAAGCTCAAATGTCACGCTTTGTGCTGCTGCACCGCGCATCTGCGTGGAGGTTCGGTCGCTCGCTATAGCACGGATACGATGATTTGCAATACCAAAATTTCTCAGTGATACTGCTGCTGCCTCAGCGCGTTGTAAAGCGAGAACTCGATTCGCCGCCGGATCCCCCTCTTGACGTGTATGCCCTACGACTCTGAGATAGTACTGGGGGAACGATTTTAGATTCGCAGCAAGTTCTTGCAGCGCACGTTTACTACCTGGAAGGATCCGAGCATTACCGCGTCCAAATTGGATCGGTTCAACCTTCATCGCTGCCACAGGCGCAAGCGAAGTCCAGTTCGCATCTGAAAGTGGATTCAGTGATGCCTCTTCTCGAACCTGTTCCATCGGTGTTGAGCCGACGAAAATGCCGTCTAACTCATCATTACCGCTCGCGTTCAGCATACCGGGGTGGAACTTATCGTGGTGCAGTGACCGCAAAATACCTTCAAAGAATAGCTGCTCGTAATTGCCTGATACTGGGTCGGCAGAAATTGAATTCGTCTGTACCAACACCTGCACAATTTTGGCGATCATCGCTTCGAGTCTCTCAGTGCCTTTTGCTTCTGATGACGGAATCACTCCAAAATGTGCGTAGTTTTCAACCGTGTTCCGCCATTCAATGCCCTTTACTAACTTATCTGTCTCATTTCGGTTTAGCGAATCCCCATACTGCTTTGCATCCGATTGTATCAAGGCGGCTAACCCATCGGGTTGGTTATTGTAGTCATAGTTTGCTCGAAGATACGCTTGCACAACATGCGTGACGAGTTCACGTTGTGAATCCAAAAATTCCCGCTGAACCACTAATACATCAACGATATAACCCTTGAGTTTTGAACTATCTAACAGCAGATGCACACCTTCAATCGCAAGGGCTTTCGTCACATAGGGTTCCCAAATGACATAAGCGTATGGCTCGTCTGGATCAGCGGACTTGAGTTTCTTATAGGCATCTTCGGCACCATTTGTCTCGACTGCCCACGAGGAGGGTAGGCTCGGCAGACTCATCTTGTTGATCATAATGCGCGCAAGCGTTTCGCTCGGCGAATCCGGTGTCAACACGATGCGCGCCCGCGGGTTACTCAAACTCGGTATTTGCGGGACACTTCGCTTATACGCAACAATTGCATCTGCACCTTTAGACTCATCAATCACGAGGACGATTGAACCGGGGAATTCGCCGATAACATTACCCGCTTTAAGGTAGGCGTCAATCGTGAAAACCGCCATCTGAACCTTACCACTTTTCAACGCACGTATCCGTCCGACATAATCGGCTTTATCGTCAACGAATGTAAGTTTAACACCTTGACGGTCCAGAAGATTCTGGACAGCCGGAGAACGAAGTATCGCATACCCCGGAAACGAGTCGTGTGCTATCTTGATGTTATGCGCATAACGTTGCGTGCTTGTCTCTTTGACAAGATCGCCTCGGATCCACGGTTCAACAACGAACTTATAGACTAACCCGATGACCCCGATAATAACGAGCCAGCTCGCTACCATGATGATGATGCGTTTTTTCTTGCCAGCGTCCATAGTTTCTACTTCCTATTTCTAAAAATCAAGAAACCGATAACGGATAACACAATCAGAACTACAACAAACCATACGGTGCCTCGGTTTTCACTATCACGTTGCTGTGGGGTCGGAGCCTTTGTCGGTGGTGTTTTTCGCGTCGGTGTTGCCTCTGCCTGCTTTACAGTGATTGCCGTATTACTCGCCGGTGTTGTCAGTCGCTCGATCAAGTCAGCAGCTATTTCCGATGAAAGCGGCGCAATATATTCAAAGGCATCTTCACCACCGACATCCGTCCCTGTATCACCGGTTTCCGCAAGAATTTGCGACACCGCTGCCACTAACTCTCCCGGATTATCTGCCTTGCGGTAGCTATCCACAACTTTTGCCAACATGTGATCGGTCTTCATATCAACACCGATAACATCAATACGAATCTGTCGGTTGAGAATCGCAGGCGTGTAGTGCTTGACTTTATCAGCATCCGAAGCCTCACCATCCGTGACAACTAACAACCGATAGTTCCCATAGTTGTACTGTTTTTCGCGTTGCTCAAGGAGACGGTTTGCCCCAATTCGGATATATTTTCC
>JAPPDN010000315.1 GCA_028824575.1 Candidatus Poribacteria bacterium
GGACATCCCCTGTCGTATAGCGCATTGTGTAGCCGCATCGCCGTTTCTTTGAAACGTTCGCACTTGCGTTGTGGATGGTCCATGCGTCGTGAAAATGACACTCGCCAACCTCTAATTCCAAGTTGACCACTTTTGATGTGTCCAAGTCCTCATCAACGACCTCGCTTCCGAAGAGATTATTTGCGCGATCCACCTTTTCATAGCGGCGATCGCGTGATCTGTGGCTACCGGAGATAACACGCATGCAGCCGTTTTCAACTTTCGATTCATCTACTGCCAGCCACATCGTGATAACATGCATCGGATCAAGCGACTCGCCCCAGTAGACACCGTCTTGATGCCACGGGACTGCCATACCATCGTGCTCCCGTTTGCTAATAAAATGACTCGACCAGAGGACAATATCCGGTCCTATAAATCGTTCTATCACCTTCAACACGCGTGGATGTGTCAGGTATTTGAACAGATACGGATGCGCAAAATGCGGGACATCCATCTGCTCTGGACGCCTACCGTCCGGCAAATTCTCGATCATATCGTCCACATAGTCGCGCAGTTCATCTAACTCCGGTTTCGTGAAGATACGTCCGAATTTAATATACCCGTTTTCTTTGTAAAATTTGACCTGCTCATCAGAGACAGTTGTTTCCAGTTGCCAGTCCATGTGTCACCTATTTTTCTAAAATTTTGATACATTGCTGACAGCGTTTCAAACGCTATCAGCAACAGTGTATCGTTAATTGTGGATTCTACGGTTTCATCCAAAACTCGAAAGCCAAAACAGCCCGTTCAACTGAAAAGAGAAAGCTTATTTCCTTTTTATTTTCGCCCAGGTGGTAGCCAATTTATCATTTGGTGAGACAGCCTCTGCTCCCAACGTCCACGCAAGCCCTTTTTCGGCGATTTCTGTTATCTGATCCTCAGTCAACACAACGTTGAAGAGTGCCGCTTCATCTATTGCTCCATCCACAAGACTTCGGGAGGCAACACCGGCTTCACCCCCAATAGTAAAGGGTTTATGGTTATCTTCATTCTCTTTTTGCTGCGCGGAAATATCTTTTTCAGCCTCCAGTTTTCCATCACGGTACAATTTCATGGCACCCTTTCGGTCAGCAGTTGCAGCGAGATGGTACCATTTCCCATCGTTGATAGGCGATGTTCCAAAGAGATGAACGCCTGCCCCTTGTGCCAATCCAAACCAAAACAGCGGTTTTCCTTTGTTGTTTGGATCAAGATTCCCGCGAACGCACAAGAGGTAGCCGTGCCTCGGCATAGCGAAATCAGCTTTTTCGATAATAGTTGCGTGCCAGTCCTCGGCAGTTTTAGAATACTTGAACCATGCCATCATAGAAAAATTTGCTTTGCCGACGTTCAGAAGTGGTGAAGTGCCAGCGTTAACCAATCCGCCACTTTTGAATTCCAATCCACCGTCGAATTTGCCATCCGTCCACTTCACTGGGTCTAAGAACTCCGCGTCGAGTGCGTTTTCTGTTAAATCCTTGGCGAGATCGCCGCCATCCTCGTTGAAGAGCCAGACGGCTACTGCCGTAGCAGGGTCAATTGCGGTGTATCCTTGTGCAGTAAACAGCAGGACGGCAGCACCTATAACAGACCAGAAAATGCTCGGTTTTTGATATCTACCTCTCATCTGTATCACCTCCACAATTATTTCCTTTGGATTTTGACACACATTTGTATCAAATGTCAAGCATTTTTTTGGTGTTAGTAAATATCGCGACCACAGATCGCTCCTACAAAAAAACACACCAATGCATCGCGACCACAGATCGCTCCTACAAGAAAAATCTGCTATTCATTGACTTTTTGGTTTAGTATGCTACAATACTGTCTATGGTTATGCAATATTATGATGTGGATTCTACAGCCACATTACTGTTTTATACGAAACCTAACATATCCTATATTGAGGGAAATATGAATTTTAGTAGACAATTTTATGGTTTGGTGCTTTTGATACTGTTATCCATAAGTTTAACGGTTGTTGCCGAAGAAGAAACCGAAGAAGTTTTTCGGTTGGAAGATGTCGTGGTTACTGCACGCAAACGCGAGCAGCGATCTTTTGAGGTACCGCTCTCCGTTTCAACACTTCAGGGTGAGAGATTTGACGCTATACGCTCGTCGGGTATGGATGTGCGTTTTTTATCGAACCGCACGCCGAGTTTACAGATCGAATCGTCGTTTGGACGTATCTTTCCGCGCTTTTATATCCGCGGTCTTGGCAACACGGATTTCGATCTCAACGCTTCACAGCCGGTTTCGCTGCTCTACGATGGCGTTGTGCTTGAAAACGCCTTGCTAAAGGGATTTCCCGCCTTTGACTTGGATCGGGTTGAGGTGTTGCGGGGCCCACAAGGCACACTGTTCGGACGCAATACGCCCGCGGGTATTGTGAAGTTTGAATCGGCGCGTCCGACACAGACACTTGAAGGATACGTACGGGTGAATTACGGCCGATTTAACAGCAGTAATTTTGAAAGCGCTATATCGGGCCCGCTCGTTCCGTCTGTGCTTTCCGCTCGGCTTTCATTGCTTGTACAGCGGCGGGACGACTGGGTGGACAACCAACATACCGGTGAAGATGATGCCTTAGGCGGACATCGAGACTTTGCAGGTCGTCTACAGTTGTTGTGGACACCTACCCCAGAGTTGGAAACACGACTCAAATTCCATGCTCGCGATCTTGACGGCACCGCACGCCTGTTCCGCGCGAATATCCTGTCGCAGGGTGAAGGTGGACTGGTACAGGATTTTTCCCGGGGCAGTATTGCACATGACGGACGTAATGAGCAGACGTTAAGCACGCAAGGTTTGAGCGTTGAGGTGCGCTACGATATTGGGGACTTCCAACTGGTGTCGCTGACAGGCTTTGAACAACTGACTAATTTCTCGCGCGGAGACATCGACGGCGGATACGGGGCTGCGTTTCTTCCAGTAAGCGGTCCCGGTGAGATTCCCTTCCCTTCTGAAACCGCGTCCGGTATTCCGAACCTGCGACAGTTTAGCCAAGAAATCCGCTTGATGAGTCCAGCCGCGCGCCGTCTCACCTACCAGTTCGGTTTATACTATTTCTCGGAGTTCGTGGAGATGGAGGATTTCAACTATGATACACTCGCTGAGGGTGCTTTGGATGGCGTCGCCCGACAAGAGCAGGCATCTACAGCACAGGCGGCGTTCGCAGCGTTAACCTTCCAAATGCTTGAGAACCTCGAACTCGGTGCCGGTCTACGATTGTCGCATGATGCGAAGGACTATACGGCATGGCGAGATCAAGCACCTGCTGTTACTGGCGCAGGGCCACTCGGTCCTATCCACGAGAACCCGCAAGCCACCGTTTGGAGCGTAGACATGAGCCTCCGCTATCAAGTGGCACCGAGTGTGCAGACGTATCTCCGCGCGGCGCAAGGCTTTCGGGCACCGAGTATTCAAGGACGCTTGTTGTTTGGCGATGCTGTCACGGTCGCGGATACCGAGACGATTCTCTCCTTTGAAGGCGGCACGAAATTACGTTTGTGGGCACAGCGGTTGCACCTGAATATGGCGGCGTTCCAGTACTTTATGGAGGATCAGCAACTCACTGCGGTGGGCGGTGAAACCAATTTCAACCGGTTGGTGAACGCTGATAGCACTATTGGACGCGGCGTTGAAGCGGAGTTGGTTTTTATGCCAATCACTGCACTTGAGGTTTCGGCGGGACTTAGTTACAACCAGACACGGATTGACGATCCGAATTTGGCGATACAGGGGTGTGGTGCGCCGTGTACAATGCTGGATCCGCCTGTTGCTGATGGAATTTACGCCATTGATGGCAACAGCCTACCGCAGGCACCGGGATGGATTGCGGATGTGGCACTGCATTATATTCTCGACCTGCCAGCGGGTGTGCGTCTTATCGCTTCTACCGACTGGGCATATCGCAGCCGGGTGCGGTTCTTTCTCTACGATTCTGTAGAGTTTGCCGATGATTGGCTCTTGGTTGGCGGTGTCCGACTTGCGTGTCTATTACCGTATAGCGATATAGAGGTAGCACTTATAGGGCGGAACATCCTCAACGATACGTCTCCGACAGGTGGTATTGATTTCAACAATCTGACGGGCTATGTCAATGAACCGCGATTTTGGGGTATGGAATTGGCGCGGCGTTTTTAAGAGCTGATGCGGTTGGGAAACCATCGCTACGTGGAAACCAAGAAATGAAGTTGAGTGCCGCTTACTCAAAAAGCGTTTGCGACTATCACCAAATCCTGAATATTCACAACGCCATCACCATTCAGATCCGGTTCCGCTTTACCAAGCGCATTCGCGACTATCACTAAGTCTTGTATATTCACAACACCATCGCCGTTGACATCCGCTGTTGGAGCGGTTTCCAACTCCGATTCCGATTTGAGATAAATTTCACCATCTAAATCAGGAAGGGTATGGGAGCGTTTCTCCCCCACCCCACTGGCAACGCCGGACACCGCTTCTGGGAACTCAATCTGCTGCTCTTTACCACTTCGGTTATACACCACCCAGCCGTTGGTGAACTCACGAATAAACAAACCGTCAATCGTCTCGCCATCATGGTTGACGTAGAGCTGCCCTTTCGTTTCATCGCCGCCGACGGGGCGACCGAGTGGCGCATCATAAAACGGATACCAATAGTGTTCTGTATGAGGATGAGGTTCACCACGTGCGTGTAGCTCTGAATGACCTTCATACTGCTCATTGGGAATTTCATAGAGGTGCGTATGGGTTGCAAATGGAATTCCGCTCCAAAATCTAACATAGCCATCCGAGTGCGTTAGACTCAGTGTGGTAAAAAGACGCATCCGTTGTTGATTTCTTGGGCTGTCAACCGGTTCCCTATTATCTGCCCGACCTTGCAAGCAATTGATCTGAGGTTCACGAAAGTTCTGCTCTGACCATAACAACGTGCTTTCAATCTTCGCAAAATTCGTAGAGTAATAAGGCTGTATAATTTCCATGAAAGTTCCATTAACATAAGGTGCCGAAAGTGGAACCTTGGCATCATTCGAGTTAACGATGATAAGGAAGTCATCTCTAACTTCATCGACTGCCTCACGGATACGCCGAAGTAATGCAAGCGATGCTTCGAGATAATCATGCGCGTAGTAATGCACTTTCCACAGGTCGTGCAGTTCATCTTCTCTCCAAGTATCGATAAAAATTCCATCGAAGAGTCCGCATTTGGCAAATCCAACCGCTTGCCTCACCACAATGTCTTGGACTTCAGGTAATGTGTGGTCAATGAAAATGGCTGCTCCATCACTATCAGTACCTGCAACAACTCTGTTTCCGGATTCATCTCTTAACCAGTAAGGCCAATCTTCCGGATACTGCCAATGTTCTGCCGAACTGTACTTAAGAGGAACAATGAAAAGCATATTTGGGTTCCGAGAGAGCATGTCATCCCGATCTTCCTTTGCGGATTCAACATGCAGAAAGGTTTTTACACCTTCAGGGCTTGGAAGCCACTTCAGGTGAAACAGTAGGCTACTCCAGTGTACATCATGATATGCCATGCGTTCACGAAACCCTAGACTTGGTAAGTTCATAATATTCCCGTGTGGTGCGAAAATAGAAGGATACTCACGATTCCCAACTCGCTCAGAAATTGGCACACCCGCTAAATCACACGTTTCATCGTATCCGAATTGCCTCAACTCCGATAGGGGAAGCGTAGAAAGAACTTTCTTATCTACGTTGCCCCGGATCTCGAGATTTTCAAGGTTTGGTAATCCCGCAAGCGGTGATAGATCCACAATCTGATTGAAGCTAAGCGAAAGCACTCTTAGATTGACCAACCCCGCAAGGGGTGAAACATCCGTAATTTGGTTGCTCCCTAATCGCAGTACGTCAAGGTTGACTAACCCCGCAAGGGGCGATATATCTGAAATCTGGTTGACATCTAAAACTAAATAACCAAGTCCCGTTAGACCGGACAGAGGAGATAGGTCATGGATCTTGTTCCTTCCGAGACCAAGGACCTGCAAATCAGTCGCATGCTCTAAGCCGGTAAGATCGACAATCCCTTTATTTCTCGCCTCGAGATTTGATAAGTGTTCTTGCATATATGCCTGTGTCAACGGGCTATCTGCTGGAATTCTAAATTTTTCCCGGACTGCCTCGCGGAGCGCAGGATCCGGCATCCACTCTTCCTCATTTTCTCCATAGGCAAAAGTGTTATAGACAAATATGCCCATAACGCAGAAAAATAGAAACTGAAACCCTAACGATTTACATAATTTTTCTTTCATTGTCATAAACGAATCTCCTTTTTTAAAACGCATTCGCCACAATCACTAAATCCTGAATATTCACAACACCATCACCATTGAGATCGGGCTCCGCTTCACCAAGCGCATTCGCGACTATCACTAAATCTTGTATATTCACAACACCATCACCGTTGACATCCGCTGTAGGAGGGGTTTCCAACCCCGATTCCGATTTCAAATAAATCTCGCCATCTAAGTCGGAGAGGATATGTGACCGTTGGTCTGTTACACCACTGGCAACGCCTGATACTTTCTCTGGGAGTTCAATCTGCTGTTCCTTGCCGGAGCGATTGTAGACCGCCCAGCCGTTGGTGAACTCTCGGATAAATAAACCTTCAATTGTCTGGCCAGCACTGTTGACGTAGCGTTGACCTTTCGTTTCATTACCGCCGATAGGTTGACCGAGATCGGCATCATAGAAAGGATACCAATATTGTTGATGGTGATGGATGTGATATTCCCCTCTTGCGTGTTCCTGTGTATGTCCTTCCCACATCTCGTAAGCGTGTGGGTGATTTTCATCGGGGCCTATAATTCCCGTTGTATACATAACATAGCCATTAGAATGCGTGAGGCTTAAGGTTGTAAAAGCGCGTGCCTGTCTCTGGTTCTCTGGGCTGTCAGGGAGTTCGCTCGCAATACCAAATGCTTCGAGAAAGTTAACTTGCGGATATCTTAAGTTTTCTTCAAACCACAACAAGACGTTTTCAATTTCAATGAAATGTTCGCGAGCGTGCGCTTTTCCGATTCCGGTCCTACCGTCATAAAGTGTCTCCATAAACGCCCCATTGATATAAGGTGCCGAGCGTGGAATTTTATCGTCTGTATTGACCATAATGAGGAAATCATTGCCGACTGCTTCACGAATGCGCCTGACGAGTGAAACGAGCGCATCTGCCCGATTGCCGTGATAGAGATGCCCTGCGCCATCTACCCCTGTAATCGCTTCGTTATCTTCATTTTCACCCCACCAATCCAAGAAAATCCCATCGAAGATACCACATTTGGCTATCGCAAGAGCCTGTTGAACGAGATGGTCTTGGGCACCGGGGAGTGTATAGTCTATAGTAAGTGCATCCCAGCCTTCGTCTTCAATTCTATTTCCCGCTTCATCTCTCAGCCAATACGGCCAATCTTCTGGATAATGTTTTGAACTCGTGCCATAATAGTCAAAACCCGCAAGAAGTAGAAAGTTTGGATTGAGTTCCTGGACCTCATCTCTCTCTTGACGAGCGTACCAAAGCGGTCCCTCTACCACTAACTGTGGTTGCGGGAAATGCCGCGTTGATACAGCTCGGAAAGCTACGCCAGTCATAAATAAATCATGATGTGCTAACATCTCTTTGTGGTATGACCATTCCCATATGTCATCCACATCATCGGGAGGCCGTTTATTTACAAGGTCAAACTGCGCAAATCCAGCGATAGAGGGATACGACCTATTTTCAATCCGCTCAACAATGGGAGGTCTATCAATAATGCATATTTCTTCCGAATGAACACTGATTACAACACATAAACAAAACACTATCAAAAAATATCGAACATGTATCTTCATATCTTATTCCTTTACGGAACGCTGTCTAAGGATTTCCAAAAGCATTCGCAACAATCACCAAGTCCTGAATATTCACAACGCCATCACCATTGAGATCCGGTTCCGCTTTACCAAGCGCATTCGCGACTATCACCAAGTCTTGTATATTCACAACACCATCGCCGTTGACATCCGCTGTAGGATGGGTTTCTAACCCCGATTCTGATTTCAGATAAATTTCACCATCTAAGTCGGGCAGCACGTGTGAGCGTTGGTCCTTCACACAGCTGGCAACGCCCGACACTACTTCCGAGAACTCGATCTGCTGCTCCTTGCCGGAACGATTATACACCGCCCAGCCGTTTGTAAATTCGCGGATGTAGAGCCCGTCGCGGTTGCGATAGAGTTGCCCTTTCTCGCCTACAGGGGTCCCGATATCCGCATCCCAGAAATCATACCAATAGTGTTGGTGTGTATGGTCACCCGGTTCGCCACGCGCGTGTTCAGCAGAATGCCCCTCCCATATCTCATAGAGATGCGTATGATTTTGAGAGGCAATACCAGTCACAAAGTTGACATAACCATTTGAATGTGTAAGACTCAGTGTAGTAAAGACGCGCATCCAACGTTGATTTGTGGGACTATCCAGCGGCTTCGTTCTATCTGCCCAACCTTCCAAGCAATTAATTTGAGGATATTGAAAGTTCTGCTCTGACCATAGCAAAGTGCTTTCCATTCTAGCGAATCCTGCGTAATCACGACCATTAATTGTTTCCATAAAAGTACCGTTCACATAAGGTGCCGAACGCGGGATCTTGGTGTAATTTGTGTTGACGATAATAAGAAAATCATCCCTGCTGACTCCCTCGCGGATGCGTCGAAGCAATGAAATCGCTGCTTTCCCGACATCACCTGCATAATAATGGATAAAAGGTTCTTCCTGCAATTCATCTCCGTGCCATTCATCCCGCCACCAATCCAAGAAAATGCCATCATAGAGTCCGCATTTGGCAATCTCAATCGCTTGTCCAACAAAGTAGTCTTGCACTTCCGGCAGTGTGAAGTCAATAAGAAACGCACCCCATCCAACATCTTCGATTCTGTTTCCTAATTCATCCCTCAACCAAAAGGGGGAATCCTCTGGATATTTACTCGGATGTGCAGCGTAATAGTCTAACGTAACAAGAAAAATCATATTTGGATTTCGAGCAAGCATCGCATCCCGCTGTTTCTTTGCGAATTCAAAGTCTCCAAATATTTTTACACCCTCAGGGGTTGCACGCCACTGCAATCCATATCTCAGCCCAGTGAAGCGTAAGTCGTGGTATGCTAAGCGTTCATCCCACGATAGACTTGGCAAGTTGATGATATTTGCCCATGCTGAAAAAATCGAAGGATACTCACGATCCTCAATCCGATCAGAAACAGGGACCCCCTCTAAGTTGCAAGATTCATCGTACGCGAATTCTGTCAACTTCGATGTTGGGATAGCGGAAATATCGCCAGCCAAATTTCCACTAATTGAGAGCACTTCAAGGTTCACCAATCCCGCAAGCGGCGAGAAATCTACAATTTGATTGTTGTTAAGTGAAAGGTCTTTTAGGTTCACCAATCCCGCAAGCGGCGAGACATCTACAATTTGGTTGCTCCACAACCCCAACGCCTCAAGACGGATAAGTCCAGCGAGCGGCGAAACATCCGAAATGGCGTTGCCTCCCAAATCCAAGAATGTGAGGTTCGTCAAGTTTGCAAGCGGGCGGAGGTCCTGGACACGATTTTGTGCCAGAATAAGCAATTCAAGATTTATAGCAGACTCCAAACCTGTGAGATCGCTGATCCTTTCCGTTATCTGAAGTCTCAATTTATCTAACGCAACCAATTCGAGCATATCCGCTTTCGTCAACGGTGTATCAGCATCTATTTTCAGTTCCTGACGAATTGCCATTCGGAGAATCGGATCCGGCATCCACTCCCCAGCATCTTCGGCATACGCAGCGTTAATAACTACAAACAAAGCAATAATAAACAAAAAAAGTTTTTTATACATAGCATCTCCTTGGAAATAATCGGCTATTGTTTTCACTCAAAGGCGTTTGCCACAATTACCAAATCCTGGATATTCACAACACCATCACCATTGATATCCGGTTCCGCTTCACCAAGCGCATTCGCGACTATCACTAAGTCTTGGATATTCACTACACCATCGCCGTTGACATCCACAGATGAACCCGTTTCTTATTTCAGATAAATCTCACCATCTAAATCAGAGAGGGTGTGATTAACACCAAAAGTCCGGCTTGCGACACCAGTGGCTTGCATGGGGAGTTGTATATCCTGTTCCTTTCCACTGCGATTGTAGACCGCCCAACCTTTGGTGAACTC
>JAPPDN010000007.1 GCA_028824575.1 Candidatus Poribacteria bacterium
GGTCTATACACGCGAAAAGGTCTATACAGCTGTCAGTAATGTTAACACAATCAGGGGCGTTCACCCGACGCTTTCACTGCCGAAAAAGGACGCTTCAGCAGAAACATCTGAACCGGATGTCAGTTGGGGGATCCTGCCGATTCCGTATTTCACTTCAACAGAGAGTGGCGGAATTACATGGCTATGGGGACTTAATTTCCGAATTTTTGATGATAGTCCGCTAATCCTTCTGCTGCTAACGCTCTGCCCGTTATCGCTTGCGATTGCTCGGATATCGCGTGGCTCGACTTCAGAGGCATCAGTTTCTCTGACTGCTCGTGATGTATGGCGGCAGACTGGACGCAAGTTCTTTGGCGTTTTAGGTGCTTCTCTGTTTTTCGTCTTGATTACGGATGTAGGCACTTATCTCTATCTGGCAATTTTATGGTTGGTCCAGACGTATCGTCCTTTACATGAGAGTTTATCAGACTTAGCGTTAAGTCCATATTTATTTCCTATACTCGTGTTGCTTCGGTGCTATTTTCTGGTGACGTTGAGCCTTTACAATCCATGCCTCATCCTTGAGCCGAACTCCATTATAGGTGTTTTCCGACGAAGCCATGCCTTGGTTAGCTGGACAAGGTTGCGGTTTTTCGGGGTTTATCTTCTAACGGGTTGGATAGCCTCGGTTATGACTTCTGTAGTACTTGGTGCTGTCTTATTGGCATTTTCTGTGTTTATTCCTGATCTTGCAGAGGTTCGCGATGCGTTGTCACCACTGAGATTCTTAACGCTGTTCATCGGCGGCGATATTGAGGTTGTCCTGCCCGAGTTATTGAGTGTTCCAGTTACGGTAGCAATTCTTATCGTCAAGGGGTTGATTGCCACCTTTTTGGTGCCGATATGGGCAATTCTAACGACACATCTCTATTTTGAACGCGTAGATGGAATAAAAGAGGCGGTATGAGTTTGAAAATAAGCATCGGTATTTGTATGATAATGTCTCTTATGAGCCTTTCTGTTCTTTCGGCATTGGCGGCAGAGGAGCAGGTGCTTCGCGAAGAATTGGAGACACGCCGTTCAGGTCCGGAGGTCTCATACGAGAAATACCGGGAGGATTTGGAGAAAATTCTTAATCCGCGTATGTGGGATGCCGATCTGAGATTTGTGCTGTTTCCGCTTGCAGCCGTCGCACTGGGAGCGGTGATTATCTTTTTTATCCAACAGATCCGGATGAATTTGATTCGCGAGGCGCGCGACGAAGTTGCAGAAACCGCGCTGGAACAGGTAGAGACAGAAAGAGCAGCACTTGCACGCGCAGACTCAGCAGAAGCTGCAAACGATTTTCGCAGCGCACTCCGTTTCCTGTATCTCTCCGCGATTTTTCACCTCCAAGAACGCGGTGTGCTCCCTTACGATAAGAGTCTCACGAATCGTGAGTACCTCCACCAAGCCCAAGTAGATATTGATCTGCACACTGCGCTTGGGCCTGCGATTACCGTTTTTGATGAGGTCTGGTACGGACACAAACCGTGTGATGCGGAAACTGTGGCGAGTTACCGAAATCTGCTAAAAGATGTCTACGCGAGTCACTAAATTTATCACTGCTTTGCAAGTAAAGGTGAAAATGCGAATCGTCCGAATATGTATTTCCAGTCTTATTTTGATAGTGTTTGCCAGTTTCCTGAGTTCGTGTGATGGCCCGGGATATGGTACTGTACTTTACCAGATCTTGGGGAAGTTAAAGTTCCGCGTCACGGAAATATCGGAGGTGTATCCGGCGCGTCTTGCCAGATACGATGTGTTGTTCCTGCAAGCTCTCGACCAGGCACCTACAGAAACGGAGGTTCGGGACATCCAAGATTTCGTCAACGCCGGTGGCATCTTAATCGTGGCAGGAAACAATAAAGTGTTGGACGGTCTTTTCTCGGCTTACGGTTTAGAACTCCAAGAATTAACAGCTCGGTTGGAATACTCAGAACGCATTATAGAAGCACCGCTGTTTCCAGAGCATCCGGTTGACGAAGTTCGCACGGGGACGGATTTTGTGATTGAGACGATAGGACGTGAAGTCGCTGTGCTTTACGGCAGAGAAAACGATGCGACGATTGTAACGCTGCGAGACGGAGAAGGACGCGCTTACTTTATTGCGTCCGATTATCTGTTCTCCAGAAGCGGACTGCGGCATGGTGGTAACGCTACGTTCCTTTATAATTTGATGTCAACGCTTCCAGACAAGGCACGCATCGGTCTCGCTGATAGAAGATACTACACGCTCGAAACAAAGCCTCCGAATGCGTTTGTTGCATTCGTGTTCGGGACACCTGGGGGTTTGGGTGCCGTTTATATCTGCTTGACGCTTTTCATTTTTTTGGTGCTGCGGGGTCGGCGGTTCGGCAAACCTTTGGATGCGCAGGAAATAAATAGACGCTTAAGTGCCGAATACGTGCATGCAATGACGGCTCTATATCAGAAGGGCAATACGCGGAGGGAAGTTTTAAGACACATTCGAGACAGATTCAAGGCGGACCTTGGTGCCCGTTGGCGCGTCAATCCGAATTTGGATACCGCTACCTTTTTGGAGGCGTTGGCACTGCGCAGTGCTATAGATGAAGACGGCGAACTCACAAACCTCATGGCGGATTTAGATCCGTCTGTGAATATATCAGAGGCGCGGTTGCTCGACATTGCGAAGCGCGTTGAAGCTTACCGTGAAATCGCGAAGATCGGGAGGACAAAATTGACTGTTGGTCGAAGTTTCTAAGTTAAAGCCGTCAGTCGTCGGCATTCTTCCGATGGAAGATTAAGAATTTAATCGGGTAATTTTTAGCAATGCCCGGTGCGGTTAGGAAACCGCACCTACCGGGTTTGGAGGAACATAGAATTACCCAAATATTTTATTAAACTTCATATGGAAGAAACCCCCTAAATCCCCCTTATCGGGGGGACTTGCGGCTTGCGTTTGGAAGAAACCCCCTAAATCCCCCTTATCAGGGGGACTTGCAACTTCTTGTCGTGGAAAGGCATTTTAATATATGAGTAATCTCGTTCAAACTGTTTTTGAGAAGATGAAGCAAGAGGCAGAAAAAGTTATTGTCGGACAGACGGAACTCTTTGCGCTTGTCGTTGTGAGTCTGTTTTCAGGTGGACATGTATTATTAGAAGGTGTCCCCGGTACCGCGAAAACGCTTATCGCCAAGACGTTGGCGATGGTAGTTTCTGGCGAATTCAGCCGTGTGCAGTTTACGCCGGACCTGATGCCGTCAGATATTGTCGGTACGAGCGTCTATGATTTGACGACGAACCAATTTGACCTAAAACGCGGTCCCGTTTTCACGAATGTCCTGCTCGCTGACGAGATCAACCGTGCGCCTGCTAAGACCCAATCTGCGCTCTTAGAATGTATGGAGGAACGGCAGGTAAGCATTGACGGTGTGCGTCATGCGTTATCGCCGCCGTTTATGGTGTTAGCGACGCAAAACCCTATTGAATATGAGGGCACCTACCCGCTCCCCGAAGCCCAGCTGGACCGGTTCCTGTTCAAATTGCGCGTTGATTACCCTGTTGCCGAGGTTGAGACGCAGATTTTGATGAACTATCACCACGGGTTTAACGCCACGCGTCTGGAAGCCGTAGGGATCGAAAGTGTTGTTGATAGCACGTCGCTTCTGGAGTGTCAAAGTGAAATTCAAACAGTGACGGTAGAGGATTCAATCTTCAATTATATTGTCGGTTTAGCGGCGGCATCGCGTAATTCCAATGAATTGGTTCTCGGTGGGAGTCCACGGGCTTCGATTGCCCTCTTATTGGCGAGTAAAACCTACGCTGCGCTGCAGGGACGGGACTATATCCTGCCTGACGATGTTAAATTTTTGGCACCACATGTTTATCGGCATCGCATCCTGCTGAAACCTGATGCCGAAATTGAGGGATTGACCCCAGATGATGTGATTGATCGGCTGCTTGCAGAGGCGGAAATTCCGCGTTAGGTACAAAGATGCACTTTAGCAACCGCCTCCTCATCTTCCTGCTTCCGGTAGTGATTCCGATTGTGCTTTACAACGTTTCACCGAATCTGTTGTTCGTCGGTGGTGCCTATCTGGTACTGCTGTTCGTCGTGAGTGTTATAGATTATGCTACCAATCCTTTGACGGAGCAGGTTGCGGTCAGTCGTGAGATGAATTCCAAGTTCTCGTTAGGGGTAGAGAACGTCGTGACGCTGAAGGTTATCAACCGGTCTCGGCATCGGTTAAGACTGCGTATCAAAGACGACTTTCCGGACGAGTTTTTGTATGAAACGGTACTCCATGAGTGTCGTGTTTCGCCGACGCATTCTACGGATGTATCGTATCGGCTCACACCGCTACGGCGAGGGATTTACGAGTTCGTAGATATTCATCTGCAGTGTTGGGGTGTTTTGGGGCTGATTGTGCGTCGCCGACGTATTCCTGCAGCGGTGGAAATAAAGGTTTATCCGAATCTACAGGCGGTGCGGCAGTATGAACTCTTAGTAAAGCGTGGCATGCTCCACCAAATCGGGCTTAAGACTTCTCGGCAATTTGGGGAAGGCACAGAGATGGAACGGCTGCGTGAATATTCGCCGGACGACGATTTCCGCCGCATCGATTGGAACGCGACTGCGCGTCAACGCAAACCGATCGTCCGAGAATTTGAGACGGAGCGGAGTCAAGATGTTGTGATTATGTTGGATACCGGTAGACTCATGGCATCGCCGATTCTTTTAGAAACGTCCACACTGTCTGCTGAGGAGTTGACGACACAAAAGGCGATGCTTAAATTGGATTACGCCATCAATACAACTTTGATGACGGCTTACGTCTCAATGCTGAAGGGTGATAAAGTCGGGTTGATCGCTTTTGCAGATAGCGTTCACCAATATCTCGCGCCGAAGCCGGGCAAAAAGCAGTTTCTGACGATGTTAGAGACCATCTATGCGCTACCTGTGCATCCGGTTGAGCCGGACTTTGAGGAAGCGTTCAAATATCTCGCTTCAAAACAGCGCAGGCGCGCCCTCATTATCCTTTTTACGGACATCTTAGACAGTGATTCTGTCGAAGGGATCGCCGCTTATGTCTCACAACTTTCCAAACATCACCTCGTCGCCTGCGTGACGTTGACGGATTCCGGTATCGTTGAATTGGCGGAGCAGGGTACCCAAGACTCTAAATCGGTTTATCAGAAAACGATTGCCGAACGGTTATTGCAGGAGAAACACGCGACGTTAGAGATATTGCGCCGTCGCGGCGTTATCACGATTGATGTGCCAGCACATCAGTTGACGATGGCGGTCGTGAATAAGTATTTGGAACTTAAGGCAAAATCAAGGATTTGAGTGCGTAGTTGTAGCGACACTTTGTGCTTGTGGTTTGGTTGATGCGTCAGCGTCAGGGGCTTTCATTGCGAAGAGGTAGGTAAACAGCAAGATACCTGTCACGGCACCGAACCCGATTTTGACGGCGTTTGACAGCTCGGAGGGTGAGACGAAGCCTTCAATCGTTCCGGCAACGATGAGCAGGGCAACACATCCACAGAGCAGCTGGACGGCGATTCTGGCAGCGTCTGTCAAAGCACGTTTACGTGTATACAACGACGGGGCGATAAGCGAATAGCCTAACTTTAATCCGGCACCGCCTGCGATAAAGATGGTTGTGAGTTCTATATAGCCGTGCGGCGAGACAAACGACCAGAGTGCTAATGAAACGCCGTTGGCATGGCATAACCCTGCAACCGCACCGATATGGATACCGTTGAAGACTAAAATATAGGCAGTGCCGACCATAAACATGATGCCCCACGCGAAGGCATAAAAGGCGACTCGGATGTTATTTGTCATTACAAAAGAGGCGAATAGGTTTCGCCATTCAGCTGACGTATCGTTCCAGGCGTCGTCTTCTAATTTCTTGATATGGGATACATAGCGTTCAGGGATAAGTTTTTCCGCAAATTCGGGAGTTGTCAGGCCGATCCAGTATGCTGCTGCAAATGCAACAGCGAACATGAGGAACGATGCCCCGATGAAACTGAGGTTTTCGCGAAACAGTGTCGGGAAACCGAAGCGAAGGAACTGTCGGAGATTCCCTCGCTTGAACGGAGAGGTCTGGTAAACCGTGGCGTGTGCGCGTGATGCGAGTTCGTTGAGATATGGCACACATCGGTCTTGGGGGAAATCGCGGCGTGCTACGGCTAAATCGGATGTGACACGCCGATATAGATAGCCGAGCCGGTTAAGTTGCGTCGCATTCGCATCTCGTGGACGGTTAAGCAATGTTTCGAGTTCGTTCCAAGTTTCTTGTTTCTTTGAAATGAATTCTGTGATTGTCATGACGCGGAATAGTTGATAGTTGTCAGTTGTCAGTTAATCTGAATGTGAATTTCCCTCTACATCATTAAACGCTATTTCATATCAAAAATCAAGCCTTTTTTATGGTAGATTACAGAATTACTTATACATCCTCTGTAAGCAGAAACCCCCTGGAAGAAACACCCCAGCAAAAACACCCCCTTATCAGGGGGAATTTGGAAGTTTGAAAAGGAGAGCTGCTTTCCAAAATGAACGAACAATTATCGATAGAAACACCGGAACAGATCGACATTAGTTTTCAAAAGGCGGGTATTGGGTCGCGTTTCTATGCGGCACTGCTTGATACCTTACTGCTCTTGCTTATCGCCTTTATTGGGTATTACGTTAACCGAAATTTCATAATGGAACTTGGTGAGACGCTCGGTAACTGGCTCGGTGCGTTAGGCGGTATCATTGTCTTCGCGCTCTTTTGGGGATATTATATGGTGTTTGAGGTTACGACGAATGGTCAATCGCCGGGAAAACGCGCACTCGGTTTACGCGTCATCAAAGATGGTGGCTATCCGATCGGTTTTGCGGATTCAGCGATCCGTAATCTGGTACGAGTGGTTGATTTCCTTCCGTTCTTTTATGGTGCCGGATTGATAGTGATGCTCATCACCGACGACTGGAAGCGATTGGGGGACTTGGCTGCTGGGACGCTCGTCGTTAAAACGGCGCGTACGGACCTGAAACTTACAGGCGTGAACGCAAAAGCAGCGGCATCCGCTCTCAACATTTCACCGCAAGTATTTGACTATGCGGCTTGGATCCGACCTGAGTTGGTTACAGAGACCGAGTTGGGTACGATACGGGAGTATCTTGCCAGACGCGGCACGCTCCCGAAACTTCGCCGCTCAGAGTTGGCACAGACGATCGCCAGTCCTATCATCGAAAAGATGGGGGGCGGCGGTTCGGTGGATTACGAGAAGTTTTTAGAAGAGGTCTATGCGCTTAAGACCCCGCAAACGCCCTGAAACAGTTAAGGAAATAGCCATGCCAGAGCCAACGAATAATGGACTCCGAAAACTGCAAACAATGGGATTTGGCGAACTCCTGGATGCGGTATTTAGCCTCTATCGTGCACATTTCCGTTCATTGCTTGGAATAGCCTCCGGTTATTTCATCGTGATGCTCATAGGAGTTTCAATCTTTTTCTTGGACGATGCGTTAGGACGAGGCGCGAAGATAGTCATCTGGGTGCCAGTTATTCTTACAATCTTTGGTGTTTCTGTTTTCGTGGGAAGTGCCTTGATTTTTGCTGTTGCGGAAGTCTATCTGGGAAAGCCTATTAAGACAGGGATTGTGCTTGGGCAAGCGGTACGACAATTTTGGCAGTGTTTCTTCGGTTCGCTTATTTTAGCATTAGTTTGGGGACTCCTTTTGATTTGCTTGCTAACAATCTTTGTCCTCTTAATAAGAGTATTTCTGGCACCGCTCGCAGGGGACAGTCTCTGGTTTACTGCTATCGGTCTTATCTACCTATTGACAGCGGCTTGTATCACGATTCTCTTTGTAGGTTATTGGTGTTTCTACATTTTAGCTACCTATATGGAAGCGGTATCCGTGTGGAATGGGCTGAAACGCTGCGGAGGGTTAGTCAAGGGCACGCGATGGTGGATTATTGGCACAGTGCTGGCGATATTCCTACTTTCTTTCGCTATCGGTTTTATACTCCGCACTGTTTTTGCGTTTCTATTTATTCTTATAGGACTTGAAGATATAGGAAACTTTAGGGAAACTATACAGTGGATGGCACTGTGGGAACTTCCTACAACACTGTCCGGGTTGCGTCTCTCTTACGCGCTAATGCACCTTATCAACTTAGGGATTGACACGTTTACAATGCCGATTTGGGTGATTGGTGCTACACTCCTCTACTTCGATCAGTGTATTCGGAAAGAGGGGTTTGATATTGAAATAATGGCGGTGCGTCAAGGAGAATAAGACATGACAGATAGACAGACCGAACAACTGGGGTTTATCTCAACGATATTCCGGTGCTATCGGGAAAATTTCGGACTCTTTTGGCGCATCATGCTGCCGCTTATCATTTTCAGTCTCTTATTTGAGATTGGAACGACTCTCTCGGACAGTTTCTTCGATTCGGAAGGTTTATGGCGGTTTGACACAGCACGCGGCCTGTTTGCAGGTGGATATCCGAGATCAATAGGTGTAAAGTGGGGGATGATTTTCGGTTTCCACTCCTTCAGTATTGGTTTGCTATGGTTGGCGATGTGTCCGTTAACTTCTGCGATAATACAACGCCGCCGTGATATGGAGGTCACTGTACGGAATGTTTGGCGGCGTACGCGCCGAAAGACGGGTAGTATTTTGGGGGCATCCTTTCTGTTATATTTACTTGGGATAGGCGGCCTGCTTTGTTTTTTATTTCTTACATTAAAGATAATTCCTGATATGCCTGATTCACCTTATAGTTCAAGTCTATGTTTAGGGCTTTTTCTTATTGTGGGTGTTATCATTTATTTTGGTGTCAACTGGAGCCTCTACAACCAGAGTATTATCATTGAGGATCAGATGGCGATCGCAGCACTGCGCCGCAGCAGTGCGTTAATTCGCGGGGTGTGGGGACGAACTTTCGGGATGTACCTATTGCTTGCTTTAGTTACTATGGTGTTTACTTCTGTACTTCTTGGTTTAACGCTTTTGGTGTTTTCTGTCACTGTCCCAGAATTTGCCCCGCTTCGTGAGGTGTTGTTTTCTGCGAAATTCTTCACGCTCTTCTTCGGCGGCTATGCGAGGATAAGTTTTGAGGATGCTCCGAGTTTTTGGACAGTCGGCGTGATCGTTCTGGTAAACACACTTGTGCATGCCGTGTTGGCACCTGTCTGGGCAATTCTAACAACGCATCTCTATCTGGAGCGGACGGGTGAATCGGGACTTGCGAGTGAATAATGTTCAGCCATCAGTCTATAAACTGCTCATCCGAGATATGGATCAGGGTTGTGTTCCACCTCTGCTAACAGCGTGTTCACGTAGGTTTTGATGTGGAACAACCGACAGTTTGAATCTCCTACCTTGCCTTGTCTTAATTCACCGAGTGCGTCCCAAAACGCGCCGAGTTTTGGACGGTTCAGCCCGATAAATGTTGCCTGCGAATCGTCCGTGAGGCGTTTGTTCCAATAGATAACCTCAACGAGATGGATATAGGTCGAGGTGTTGTAATCAACGCCAATCATGAGAAGCTTGGCGTTTGCCTTGTAAGCGCGGAACATCGGTGAGTGCGTGCCGTAGGTCTTTCCCCACGGATGGAGGTCCCACGGCGATTGATAGCCTTCGCGTCGACGATGATCTGCCACAAACGCTTCTGCGTTTTTTCCGCGTGCGGCAACGGCGTGCGAGTAGTGGTCGGAGCGATAGGTGCCGGGCATCTGACGAAAGAACTCTGTCAGCCATCCGACTGTGGAGGGGGTTGTCGGTACATCCCACGATGCGACGCGTTCTTCCCGACTCGGTAAGAGACTGAAGGTCGGCATCAGAATCAGCCCGTTTTGTCCGACGGTTCCTTCTAATGCAGCGATGACTGTGCCTGCCCCATCCTCAACGGGCCCCAGACTTTTGAAAGATGAATGGATAAAAAGCATGTCACCTTTTTCGATGCCGAGGTTGGTGAAGTCTTGTGTGAGTTTTTTGTGGGTATAAGGTGTTTTCATTTTAAGCGGTTTAAAGATTTATAGTAGATTTTAGAATTATAGTAAAATCCGAAAATAAATGAACACTTTTACGAAGATAACCCCCGTAGAAGAAACACCCCAGCAAAAACACCCCCCTTATCAGGGGGGAATAAGATGGGAATCGCTTCGATTTGATGTGTTTCAATAATTATGGGCTTTACTATAA
>JAPPDN010000925.1 GCA_028824575.1 Candidatus Poribacteria bacterium
AAAATAGACTCCGCTTGCTACGGACTCACCGAACTCATTTCGTCCATCCCAATACGCCGCACGCGATTTACTGCGATACATACCCGCAGGCAATTGACCCAACTCCAGTCTCCGTATCAGTTTCCCGTTCACAGCATGAATCAAAATGTTAACCTGCGCCGGTTTTGACAACTCATACGGGATCCATGTCTCTGGGTTGAATGGATTCGGATAGTTCGACAGCAGTGCCGTCGCTTCAGGCAATTGCTCTCCACTATCCAAAAGCACCAAGAGTTGCTCCAAGATAGAAATCCCTTTTTGTAGATTTGGTATCTCGACATCAAATTGCTTAGCAAGCCGAATCCATTGGTTCAGTTTGGCGGCAGTGAGACGCGACGATTCAACCGCACTTTGACTCAGCGATGGCGCACCTGCTCCTGAACCCATCTCTACCGCAACTGTCAGCAAATCTATCAGGTCAACAACACCATCGTTATTGACATCTGGATAGATGTTTGTTGTTGCGAGTGCTTCCAAGTCTGGATTGTGAAAGTTTTCGGTGACAGAGACGAGATCTGACACATCTACAACGCCATCACGGTTGACATCTGCTGAGATAAAAGGAACTTCTGATCCAGCATTTGCAGGAGGTTCTGTTTGATTGCTGAAATCGTATGCTATCAGATTATCTACTAATTCGTTTATCGGGGAGAAATCTAAAATGTGGTTATTGCTCAGATCCAACACCGTTAGGTTTACCAAACCACTGAGCGCAGACACATCCGATATCGCATTGTCCTCAAGAATCAGTTCTGTCAGGTTTATCAAACCACCGAGGGAAGACACATCCGATATCGTATTGTCCTCAAGTTCTAATCTTCTCAGTTTAACCAAAGCCTTAAGCGCGGATAAATCAGATATCTCGTTGTGAGCAAGATCCAGTGTTGACAAATTCGTTAAATATTTGAGAGAAGATATATCCAATATCCCGTTGCTATCAAGATCTAAGCCAGTCAATTTTTTCATATCTTTTAGTGGTGTCAAATCCAGTATCGGGTTGTCAGAAATATCCAAGTGTATCAGATTTGTCAAATCTTTGAGAGCGGAGACATCCGATATTTGATTGTCGTCAAGATCCAGATGCTTTAGGTTTGTCATATTTTTCAGTGATGTCACATCTGATATTCGGTTATTGAAAATATTCAAATACTTTAAGTTCGTCAAATCTTTGAGAGCGGAGACATCCGATATTTGGTTGTCACGAAGTGAAAGATATGTCAATGCAGGCAAATCTTTGAGAGCGGAGACATCCGATATTTGGTTGTCACGAAGTGAGAGGTGGGTCAGTGCAGTCAAATCTTTGAGTGGGAATACATCTGATACCCGGTTGCGGAGAAGATCCAGCTCTACCAATTTAGTTAAATTTTTAAGCGGGGATACATTTGATATCTGGTTGTTTATGAGAGAGAGGTGTGTCAGATTTGTTAAGTTTTTGAGAGGTGTTATATCCGATATTCGATTAATTCCAAGGGAGAGGCGTGTTAAGTTTATTAAATCTTTAAGGGGTGTCACATCCGATATCTGATTACGACCAAGTTCCAGCTCTATAAGATTGATAGCAAACTCAAGACCTGTTAGATCTTTGATGCTGGATCCAAACGGATCATCGGTAGATTCGCATATCCACCGTTCAGCGACTGCAGTCCACCATCCTTTTTCCGACAGCGTCAAAAAGCGGCATCTGTTGGCTTGAAGGGATTCCAATTTCGCCATTTCAGACTGAGTGATGTCGGCACCCGCCTCTTTGCCGAGTGCAGCCTCAATAACAGCACGGAGACCGAGGTCGGGAATGTGGACGGTCTGTGCAGTTGCTGGACGATGCAGTGCAAAAAAGAGAATACACGCAGTCAGAATCAGGTTGACGACAAATGCAGACCCCAAGTTATGGCATGAGAGCTGCGTGTCAGTATACGTAAAACGGGTCAAGAAATTTATACTCCTTTATTTTCGATTCACGGATGTTCTGAAAAGTTCTCGTTATCCAGAGCTTGCTAACAAGCAGGCGGCACTCACGATCTCCCTTGTTAGTTTGTGTCAGCACGCGGCCATCACGATGCAAGCGAATATGGAAAGCAGCAGCTACCCGACCTTCGTTTTTGAGAGTTCTCAAAGACGAAGGTGTAATTGGGTATTACTTCCGGATGAGCATTTTGCCCGTAGCCTTAAAATCATCGGCAGTGAGTGTATAGAAATAGACACCACTTGCTACGGATTCGCCAAACTCATTTCGACCATCCCAATGCGCAGCTCGGGTTTTGGTGTCGTAAACGCCAGCAGGCAATTGTCCGAACTCTAACTCGCGAACAAGTTTCCCATCAGCTGAATGAATAGAGATATTAACATCCGCAGGTTTTGCCAACTGATAAGGTATCCACGTCTCAGGATTGAAAGGATTCGGATAGTTCGCCAGTAGTGCGGTCTCTTTCGGTAGTGCCTCTGTGAGACTGAGAAGTGCTAAAAGTTGTTCCAAGAGAGCAATCCCTTTTAGTGTCTGCGGATCGCGGGTATCCAGCTGGTTAGCGAGATGGATCCACTGCTTGAGCTTTTCGACAGTGAGATTCGCTTTTTCAACGGGACTTCCGCTGAGGGTTGTTGGTGCAGCAGCTGCACCCAGCTCCGCAGCAATGGCGACTAAGTCCCTGATATCAACAACATCATCACGATTGACATCCGGATAGATATTCATCTGTGCAAGTGCGGCTAAGTCGGGATCGTGAAAGTTGGATGCGACTAAAACGAGGTCTAAGATATTCAAGACCCCATCACGGTTGACATCCACTGGTTTGTGAGCTGGTATTGTTTGGTCGCTGTTATCATATTCTACGAGATTCTCTACCAACCCGGTGATCGGCGAGAAATCTGATATCTGATTATTACTCAGATCTAACACCATCAGGTTCACCAAACCGCTCAGCGCAGACACATCCGATATCTGATTATCATGAAGATCAAGGAATATCAAGTTTATCATATTTTTAAGAGGTGTCACATCTGATACCTGATTGCCATCGAGATCCAATTCCGTCAGATTTATCAAATTTTTGAGGGGCGAAATATCCGATATACGATTGTCGTCGAGATCTAACACTGTCAGGTTTATCAAATCGCTGAGTGGGGATACATCTGGTATCTCGTTGTCGTGAAGATCCAGGAGCATCAGGTCTCTCAAAACGTTGAGCGGAGACACATCCGCTATCTTATTGCCATCAAGATCTAGCTCTATTAGTTTTGTTAAAGTGCTAAGCGGAGATATATCTGAGATTCCGTTGCCATCAAGGTCCAGATAGGTCAGGTTAGTCAAGTTTCCGAGTGGGGATATATCGACTATCCGATTGTCGTCAATATCCAACCATTTTAATCTTATCAAGCCTGCGAATGGAGACGCATCTGATATCTCATTGTCATCAAGATCCAGAAATGTAAGGTTGGTCAAATTTCTCAGTGGAGACACATCCGATAATGGGTTGTCGTCAATATCCAAACGTCCAAGTTTTATCAAGTCGCTGAGTGCGGATATATCCGATATCTGATTGTCGGAAATATCTAAGCGCGTTAGGTTCGTCAAGTTTTCGAGTGCGGATATATCCGATACTTCATTGCTGTCGAAGTCAAGAAAAACCAGTTTTGTCAAAGTGTTGAGTGCGGACACATCCGATATACGATTGGACTGAATATCTAATGCTGTTAGATTTGTTAAATTTTCGAGTGTGGATATATCCAATATCTGGTTATCTCTAAGACTTAGGTGTGTCAGATTTGTCAAGTTTTCGAGTGCGGAGACATCCGATACCTCATTGCCGCGCATACCCAGAAATATTAGATTTGTCAAATTTTTGAGGGGTGTTATATCGGAAAGTCGATTGACGTGAAGGTCGAGATCAACGAGTTTTATCAAACCACTGAGAGGGGAGACATCCGTTATCCTGTTCCCACGAAGATTTAGGAACGTTAAGTTTGTCAAGTTTTTGAGAGGAGAGACATCCGATATACGCCAGTTAGTCCCAAGATCGAGGTATGTTAATCTTGTTAAATTTTCGAGTGGCGAGACATCCGATATTAGATTACGACCGAGATGGAGCTCCGTCAGGTTCGTAGCGAATTCGAGACCTGTCAGATTTTTAATGGCTGCCCCATACGTATCATAAATTGGTAAACATGTCCACCGGTTCGGTGTCGACCAATTTCGTGTATCCTTTAGTCTTACAAATCGACATTTACTGGCTTGAAGCGATTGCAAACTTGCCATATCTGCCTGAGTGATGTCGGCACCCGCCTGTTTGTTCAATGCTGACTCAATAACAGTGCGAAGACTGGGATCAGGAATCTGGACAGTCTGAGGCGTTGCGATTTGAAGATGTCCGAAAAAGAACACGCTTATGGTAAAAATCAGGGTGATGACTTGGGCAAGTCTCTGATTTTGTCGTTTAGATTCAACGTGCGTTGATTCAGTATATGCGAAAAATCTCAAGAAATTTACACTCCTCTGTCCAGATTAATAGACATCCCTGTCTTAGATAAGAACGGCACCTCAATTGTTATATAAATTTTTAGATGCCGCAAGAATTGTAGTAGGGCATTTATTTCGCATTGAAATGGGTGATAAATCGCCCACCTACAATTCACACGGCTATCTATTACTTCGGTAGATTATTGTGCCATGTTTTGCGCACCAGGTGTCGCCTGTACAATTTGGAAATCACCGGTGCCATCTGGCAAACGCCCATAAGCGACATCCGTTTCTTGTGCTTCAAATGTAACGCTATCCAGTACTCGATTGCCGTGTGCATCTGTCCCGACAAGGATGACCGTTTCCCCATCTTTAGACAATTTGAAGTTGGCATGCAGCCCTTCAGCCGCGTCTACGTCGTCATCTAACCATACAACCAAGTATCCACCTGCTGGAATCTCGGTATTTTCGGGAAATTCCCATTGTGTGAGTTCATCTTCTTTGTCAGAAAGATACATTCCAGTGAGCAGCACAGCACCATCGGTGAGGTTATACAACTCAAGCCAATCGTCATAGTCTCCCTGTGGGTCAGCGATAATATTGTCATTGTCTGCCATCAGTTCGTTAATAACGACAGAAGTCCCTGCCATAGATGGATCAGCCATATCTGCTATATCTCCCATGTCAATGGGTTCTGCCGTGTCAGCCGGTCCTGCCATGTCAACGGGTTCTGCTGTGTCAGTAGGTTCTGCCATATCACTGGGTTTCACCATTTCAGCGGGTTCCGTCGTATCCGCATCTGGCATGACCGGTCCCACCGCTTGTTGTGCCCGCTCACAAGACACAAAGGCAATACAACCCATCAAGATAGCAACGAGAAATATTTGAAATTTTAACATAGTTAATGTCCTTTATTTTAAATTGTAAATCAAAAAGTTAATGAAGGGTTCAATATCTGTTCTAAGACTCTAAAACGAGAGGTTTGTCTACTTTAAGGTATACCCTTCAGTATATAATCTCGTTAAGAAATTATATCATATTTGCACTCAATTTTCAAAAAAATTCATGCTTATCTGTGGTTTTCACAAGCGTTCCATAAATGGTTTACTGAACCGAGGCACAGCGGCAGCGTTTAGCAGGATCTGATTTAGGAGAGAGTTTCTACAAAAATTGTTGATAGACATTCATAATCTTTTGATAATGAATCTCTGGATTAAACTCGGTTTCCACCTTGCGGCGGCCTGCGCGTCCCATCCCTACAGCTTCGGCTTTATGTTCAAACATCCATAGCAGACGTTCCCGCAGCGCATCTCGTTCGCCCGCTGGAAAGAGCAATCCATCAATGCCGTCTTCGATGAGTTCGGGGATTCCACCGATATCGGCACCGATCGCTGGTCTGCCGTAGGCATAAGATTCTAAAATAGACATCGGACAGTTCTCATACAACTCGGATGGCAAGATCATACAAATGCTATTCTGAATTAGTTTCCGAAGTTCATCGCCCTGCTTAAAACCGAGAAGGTGAATATGCTCACACCCATTCTGTTCAAGCATACGCTGGATTTCAGGCACCGCCTCACCATCTCCGACAATATAGAGGGGTACGTGCTTGAGTGGCAGCGCAGCTTCTATCAACGTAAAAATACCTTTGGCCCGATACAAGCGCCCAAAATAGAGGAGATAGTCCCCCATTTTGGAACTCGGCGTGATGTCAGAGACATCAACAAAGTTGTGAACTGTTGATATTTTATTTTCAGGGATACCATACTGTATCATCTTTTTTCGGTTGAAGTGACATACCGAAATGAAATGGTCAAACTTGCCGTGTGAACCGAGCATTCGAGAGACATAAGATTCGGCAACGTTTAAAGCAGTGCGTGTGAACGAACCTCTATTGCATCGCTTCGGGAGTGCGCGCCAAAAGTGTTTACCTTCACAGGCTTCACAAATTTCTTCGTTTGAGATATGACTATGAACTGGACAGGTCAACTTAAAATCGTGTAACGTCTGGATGAGCGGGATACCCGCGTCTTTGAGTACGTCCAGAATTGAAGCAGTGAGTTTACCGTAGTAGATGTGAAAATGCGCGAGGTCAACGCCTGTGTCATTTAGCAATCGTCGAATCGATTTAACGGCATCTTGGGAATATAAAAAGCGTAGCAAGTCCCCTATTCGTGGTTGCTCAAAATTTGCACCGTGTGGAAAATAACGTTCCCATTCGGAGGGTTCGTTCTCAGCACTCACCGCCGTGAACGGGATGATTCGGTGTCCGTGCTTTTGCAACAATTCGGCAAGCACAAAAAAGTAGCGGTCAGAGCCGCCGCGAATATAGTGGTTTTGGGAGACGTTCAGAATAGTGTGCATTCTGCTATAATTGGCGAGGCTGTTTGGGTTTCCAGTGCGCCCGAGGTATACCTACATTTCGTGTCGCGAAGCGGGTTGTATTTTGTGTCATGCGATCTGTATTGGCGGCTAAAGCAAAGTAGAAGATCACAACTGGGGTCTGATGTATTGATTTTCATTCTCCACCTAAGTGCGAACAAACTGAGAAAACACATCTCGAATTGGTTTAAAGCCGGGGATCATAAATTCTGAACGTGCTTGCAGTTCAAGGGGTGGGTGGTTTTCCCCTAAAACATCTGCAGCTGTTGTCTCCGTATAGAATTCGCCATCGGTTAACTTTGCGAGTTCTTTCACTTCAACGGCTTTTCCCGTTCCAACATCGTAGGTGCCTGTAATATTTGAATCTTCAACATAGCGGACAGCCCGAACAATATCCTCTACGTGGATATAGTCTCGACGAAACGGATAGAATACATAGCGGAGTGTCCGCCGC
The DNA here is from genome assembly GCA_028824575.1 of Candidatus Poribacteria bacterium. Classification (GTDB taxonomy): domain Bacteria; phylum Poribacteria; class WGA-4E; order WGA-4E; family WGA-3G; genus WGA-3G. The sequence goes on from JAPPDN010000925.1 coordinate 7,323, forward strand.
ATGAGCTTTTCAGGTACAGAATGGTTTTCAGGCGGCCGATTTTCCTCAGCACCGTAGACATTGTAGAGCCTTAAAATGCAATACTTTTCATTGTTTGCTCGGATGTAATCTTCAGCAACTCGCTTGGACCATCCATATAATGATTTCGGGGAGATTGCCGTGCAAGAGGATATAAAAATGAGAAAAGCGTTTTCTTGACGCGCCATATCGGCAATTTGTTTTGTCGCTTCGTAATTCCATTTGAAAATCTCTGGATCTTGATAGAGTGAATCGGCGATTGCACCGCAATGAATAATTGTTGCTGCTTGTTCTATTGAATTGCGTATTTCGGAGAACAGTGTCTCCCAACGCTGAAAACATCTGTTTTCATCAAGGGTTTTTGCTGAAGGATATGCTTGATGCAAGTGCCCACCAATGTAACCTCTGGTACCTGTTAAGAAAACCATCTAAATCACCTCCCAATAAAATAGGTATAAGTTTTGCGTGAAATAGCGATACGGGCGCGATAAACCTTCAGAAACCGTGGAAAAACCCGCACGCAATATGCCAATATTGTAACACATCCAACAGAAATTGTCAAGCGACAAGTTATCGCGGGAGCACGCTACAATACACTGATACTCAGCACATCAAACCCTCTGAACGTGTGCATTTTAACCCGAGACAAACACTCTTAATACTGGTATAACCGCGTCGGTCAACTTTTACTTTGAGAATAAAGAACTCACCCATTGATTAAGGCGTTGTGGGATTGTTGTGAGTTGCGCGCGGAAAAGCACAAGCCGAGCATCATCGGCAATCGGAATAGTCTTCAGTTGATAGGGTGCAGTCTCGAGCGTATTCCAGCCTATAACCGTTGTGCGCGCTGATCGAAATCCACCCGCTTTCACCATCTTAATTTCGCGTTCCGTATAATCACCGTTGGGATAACTGAAATGAGAACATTCAACCCCCAAAAGTTTTTCTAAATCCACCTTGCTCCCCATAATTTCTTGCCTACACTCCGTTTCGGTGCAATGCGGCAGAATCGGATGGAACTGCGTATGCGGTTGAAAGTCAACGTCCGCCATCATCTCCTTCATTTCGACGATATTCAGTGCCTGCCTGTCTGGATAAACATTTTCAGGCTCAAAGTCAGCCGTCCGTTTCAGGTATGCCAACCGTTCTGCATTCGGCAGCCGCTTGAGTTTTTCTCTTTCCGCTTTAGAGTGTTCATCTATTTTGAACCAAAAATGCCGATGTGTATTGATAATCCGAGTGCAGACGAAGAGCGTCGGACGAATACGATACTGCTTGAAAAGGGGTAAGAGTTCAATATTACCGGCGTGGCCATCGTCGATTGTAATTACAACACTTTTTTCGGGTACTCGTGAGAAATCCTTCTGGTAGATAGCAGAGACCAAGGTATCCAGTGAGATGATCGTATAATGGCGTGAAAGATAAGCGAGATGTTTCGCGAAGACCGTCGGTTCCGTATCGTGGTACATGAGGATAGCGACCCGGTTCCGACAGAGGAATTCCCGAATGAGAATGTGTACGCCTGATAAACAGATGAGGGTTGCCACCATATTTTTTAGAAAATCACGCATCTATTAGATTTCCCTGCAACACATAGAATCCAACAGCGTTAGCCCGCTCCGAAAGTGCGTTTTCAAGCCTTATTATTTCATCAATGCAGCGAGGAGTGTCGAATATGGAAACCCGGCATCAACAATTCGGACATCCGTAAACGGTTCATAATGAACCGTGCCTATCTGCTTAGCGATTAACCCTTGATCGCCACCATCTATAATAACATTCGCTATTTCGGTTGGATCTGAATGTCCCCACCAATTGTTGATGACTACAAGGTCAAACTTTACATTCAAGCGAAGCGCGAAGATATTCGCATTTAGATTGTTGTGTTGAATGGTAGACTGAACGTTTTCACAGAAAATACCGGTTTCATTCTTAGCAATATTGTTCTTTTCAATACGAGGGAGTGTTTGCCGCCCAATCGTGCTAATTCCGATGCTATTGTCGACAATATCGTTGTACCGGACGCGTGCATCGCTACCATCTAAAGCGATAGCGGTTTCATTGAACCGAAGCGTGCATTCTGCTACCGTCGGTGATGTCGTTTTGACATCCAGGGCGACTGTTGCATATTCTATAACTGTGCCTCTAATAAAACTCTCCAAATCGTGCGTATGGTCAAAGAAGATACCGTTCCAATCGCCAGGTGCAGGTCCGATATTGTCAGATGTAAGATACACGAGTTGGGTTACCTGCTCTTGTGCTAAAGGTGCACCAATTTTTAGGATCCCATTTACAGTGACGAGAGCGTTTCGTCCAAATTTAACAATGGTCCCGGGTGGAATGTTGAGGGTCATATCCCGTGGAATTTCCAACGTCCCATGGACAATGTAAGTCTTCTCAGATTCCCACGTTTCATCTCCGGTCAGTCGATAGTTTTCAAGTACAACTTCGGAGTTGTTTTCCGGTGTAGTAGGATTGGAAGTCTCTTGCGTTGTACAACTCGTGCCTACTGCTAAACCGAGGCAAAAAATTAACAGGTAGTATAGTGATCGCTTTTTCATTTCCAATGAAATTCCTATTTTGTAAGGTTCGTTGTAATCTTCAAAGATTTTCATCAAAAAACTTCAGAGTCTTGGATCAACTGCTTCACTTTCGAGTGCCAGAATCCCGAAAACGCATTCATGAACATGGGACAACGGTTCACGGTGAACGAAACGCTCAAGTGCCTCAACACCTAATGCAAACTCCCGAAGCGCGAGGGAACGTTTGTGAGAGAGTCCACGAGATCGGAGACGTTCTAAATTTTGGGGTAAGGTA
>JAPPDN010000783.1 GCA_028824575.1 Candidatus Poribacteria bacterium
GTCGCTATCGGTCAAAAAGGGTCTACGCTGGCACAAGTTGCCAATACCCTTCGCGAACATAATGCAATGGAATATACGACCATCGTCGCTGCCGCCGCAAGTGAGCCATCACCCCTTCAGTACATCGCGCCCTATTCAGGCACTTCAATGGGTGAATACTTCAGCAATAACGGCAAACACGCGCTTATCATATACGATGACTTGACAAAACACGCCTGGGCATATCGACAAATGTCACTGCTTTCACGAAGACCCCCAGGTCGCGAAGCATACCCCGGCGATGTCTTCTATCTACACTCTCGTCTCTTAGAACGCTCCGCAAAACTTAGTGACGAATTAGGCGGTGGTTCCCTCACTGCCCTGCCAATCATCGAAATCTTTGAAGGCGACTTGACGACCTACATCCCTACAAACGTTATCTCCATCACCGATGGACAGATATACCTCACAACGGATCTGTTTAACCAAGGTGTAAGACCGGCAATTGATGTCGGACTATCTGTTTCGCGGGTCGGTGGAGATGCGCAAGTCAAAGCCATGAAATCGGATGAGGTTGCGGGTACCCTTAAACTTGACCTTGCGAGTTTCCGAGAAGTGGCTGCCTTTGCACAATTCGGGTCTGACTTGGACGCATTAACGCAATCTATGCTCCTACGCGGCACACGACTCGTGGAATTGCTGAAACAACCGCAATACGAACCGATGCCTGTTGAGCGGGAAGTCACATCTATTTTCTGTGGTACGAACGGCTACTTAGACGATGTTCCTGAAGCGGAAGTGGCTCGGTTTGAATCCGAATTTCTACAATACCTTGACAGGAATCATGCTGAACTTCTCTCAGAAATCGCAGAGACAGGCTTACTCAGTGATGAACTCCTTGAGACTTTGCACACTGCTGTTAAGACTTTCAAGGAGAACTGGAGTGAGGCACCCGCATCAACACTGGGACAAGAGGACGCACACACTGAATCAGAGGACGCGCCCACAGAAGGTGAGTAACTATGACAACGTTACGAGAAATTCGGCGGCGCATCGCCAGCATTCAAAACATTGAGCAAGTTACCGATGCCATGCGTGTCGTCGCGGCAGCACGGCTCCGTCGTGCCCAAGATAATATTATGGCGACGCGCCCTTACGCAGATAAACTCAATACGATTCTCGGTCATCTCATCTCACAGATGGACACCGAGGAAGAAGCATTGACACATCCGCTGCTTGAGGAGCGCGAAATAAAACATGTCTGTATCGTCTCCGTTTCCGGCGACCGTGGGTTGTGCGGAAGTTTCAACAGCAATGTCATCCGCACTACAACACAACGTATAGAACACTATCAAGAGGGTGGCGCGGATGTGACGCTTATCTGTATCGGGAGACGTGGACAAGAGCATTTTGTACGCCGTGGCTACGACATTACCGATTCATACATTAATATTTTCCGCCAACTTGAATTCCAAACAGCCGTTGATGTTGTCCACGAGTTTGAACATCTCTATACCGACAAAAAAATTGATAAAGTTGAGGTCGTCTACAACAACTTCAGGTCTGCTATTCTCCAGACCGTGCTTGTTGAACAACTCCTTCCGTTAGTGCCCGAATTACCTGAAGGTGATACGCATTTCCTCGATTACATCTACGAGCCAAGCCAGATAGAACTCTTTGAAATGCTACTCGGAAAACACTTGAACATGCAAATGTGGAAGGTGCTTTTGGATTCAAACGCCGCGGAGCAAGCCGCACGAATGGCAGCAATGGAAAATGCCACACAAAAGGCGAGAGAACTCATCGACGAGTTGATTCTTCAACGCAACAGAGCACGTCAAACACAGATTACAACCGAAATTTCTGAGATTGTAAGTGGCGCAGCCGCATTAGAGGGTTAAAAGTAGTAGGCACGCGCCGTCGTGCCGTAACCAAGGTAGTAGGCACGCGCCGTCGTGCCGTAACCGTGTGGAGGTCTCAGATGCCGATCAATGTCAACAAACAGATTGAAGAGGCGATGGAACGTGGTGAATTCAAGAATTTGCCCGGTGAAGGGAAACCGCTTAAATTGGATACGAATCCCTACCTTACACCCCAAGCGCGGATGGCAAACCGCCTTCTGAAAGAGAACGGTTTTACACCTCGGTGGATTGAGTTACAGAAAGAGATTAAAAAAGAAAAAGCACAACTTGAAAGGCTCCTTAAAAATCTGAAGGGTCGCCGAAAGCGGTTGGAGGCTATCGCCCAGCAGTATCCACACCGACGTGAAGCCATCAGTCGAAGTTTTGAACATGAACGGGCTCGCGGCATTGAACAATACACTGAAAAACTCGAAAACCTGAATCGGAAAATCCAACGTGTGAATCTCCTCATGCCGACTCGAAATCGGCAATACGCGTTAATCAATCGGGCAGAAGCACTTAACGATTTTCAGAAGGTGTGTCCAAGTCTCTAATCGTCCCGAGTTTGTATACGATGGAAATGCCCGTGCGAAACAGAAGTACCAGTATCAGTAGGTATCGGTTATCAGTTAAAAAGGCAGGCTGTAACAACTCAGCACTTCCTAAAGTCCTCCAAGTTTGGGCAGATTGGTACAAAACACCTCTTAACCAGTTACTGATAACTGACAACTGATTACCATATAAAAAAGGAATATCGCATGAACCAAGGAAAAATATTAGAAGTTGTCGGGGCGCGAGTAGACATAGATTTTTCGGAAGGCACATTGCCGGACATCCTGAACGCCGTTAAAGTTCAACGTTACGATGGAAGCGAACTCGTACTTGAGGTTCAACAGCATTTAGGTGAAAATCGAGTCCGTGCAGTCGCTATGGATACGACAGATGGATTGGTTCGTGGCACACTCGCAACTGATACCGGCGGTCCCATTACTGTTCCGGTCGGTGATGCAGTCCTCGGACGCGTCTTTGACGTAACCGGTCAACCTATTGATGAAAGAGGCGATCCCGGTGAATCTGAACGATACTCTATTCATAGACCACCACCACCACAATCTGAACTGACCACCAGCGCCGAAATGTTAGAAACGGGTATCAAAGTTATCGACCTGGTTCAACCGGTCGTTCGGGGCGGAAAAGTCGGGTTTTTTGGCGGGGCAGGTGTCGGCAAAACTGTTTTGATCGCTGAACTTATTTACAACATCGCAACACAACACGGCGGTTATTCCGTGTTCTGTGGTGTTGGTGAGCGGACACGCGAAGGGAATCAGTTCTGGCTCGAACTTGACGAATACGGCGTAATTGATAAAACGGCTATGGTGTTCGGTCAGATGAACGAACCACCGGGTGCGCGGCTTCGTGTCGGACTCGCAGGCCTCTCTATGGCGGAATATTTTCGCGATCAGCAAGGTCAAGATGTCCTTATCTTTATTGACAACGTCTTCCGTTTCACACTCGCAGGCGGTGAGGTATCAGCACTCCTCGGACGGATGCCTTCTGCTGTCGGATACCAACCGACACTCGCAACCGAAATGGGTGAATTGCAAGAACGAATCACCTCGACACAACACGGATCAATCACTTCATTCCAAGCGGTTTACGTCCCTGCTGATGACTATACCGATCCGGCTGTCGTCTCTGTGTTCGCACATCTTGATGCCGTGACACGACTCGAACGGAGCATCGCTCAGAAGGCAAGGTTCCCCGCAGTGGATCCGTTGACTTCGAGCTCGCGTATCTTATCAGCAGACATTATCGGGGATGAACATTATCAGACTGCCTTTAGGGTCAAGCAGGTGTTACAGGAATATGGTGACTTGCAAGACATTATCGCTATCCTCGGTGTAGATGAACTGTCAGATGACCAGAAGTTGGTTGTCAATAGGGCACGGAAATTAGAGATGTTCTTGGTACAACCGATGTTTGTGGCGGAACGGTTCACCGGAACCCCCGGCAAATATGTGAAAATTGAGGATACCGTGCAAGGCTGCCAAGCGATTCTAAACGGGGATTGTGATGATCTGCCAGAACAGTCGCTACGCCTTATCGGGACTATTGACGAAGCATTTGAACAATCAAAAGACGCAGACTTAGAAGCAGCGGACTAATAGTTATCAGTTATCGGTTTTCAGTTGTCTAAAAGAGGAACCTTCTCACTGATAACTGAAAACTCTACTTTTGACAACGAAAACAGAGTAGATATGTTAGACAGAAGTTTTCATCTCGAAATTCGGACACCGGAACAGTTGATTTACGAAGGGGACGTGACAAGCCTTCACGCGCCGGGCGTGGAGGGCAATTTTCAGATTCTGATAGGACACATCCCTTTTCTTACAGCCTTAGATGTAGGTGAGATTCGTATCCGTGAATCATCGGAGACCTCGCAATTAATGGCGACGAGCGGCGGGGTCTTTGAGGTGTTGCGGACGGGTGTCACTGTCTTGGTTGAAACTGCGGAGTGGGCATCGGAAATTGATGTCGAGCGTGCAGAAAGCGCACTCGCGCGTGCCCAAACACAACTCAAAGCAAACGCACCCGACCTGAACCGCCCACGTGCAGAAGCAGCACTCGCACGCGCACAAAACCGCATCAAAGTCGCGAGCAATTTGTAGATATTGACCTGCCGCACCTGTTTCCCATTTGGACGCGGCTGTCTTTAATATTACAACCCAAGTTGCTACTAACGGATTTTGAGCGTTTCAACACAGTTTTTCAGACACTTTCCCTACCCCAGAGGGGTGATATGTCTATAGAAAAAGGTATATTGACATCTTGCACTCCAGCGGAGTGCTATGTAAATTAGGTGGCAACTTGGGTTATTACAGGAGACTTAGTGAGTTTATAGAAGGCTGGCAAGTTAAACGGGATGGAACGCGACGTGGTATTATAGAGGTAAGAAAATGATTCAAAATGACAAAGAACTCAAAGCAAGTCGACAACGCATAGCGTATTTTCAAAACTTGCTCTTACAACTGCGGGTTAAGACAACACCTGAAGAATTTTCGTTCATCTCAACTGGATATCGGACAGAGATTCTGAAAATGCAAGATGAAGTACTTGAATATCTGACTCGACATTCATGTGAACCAATACCGGTGAAAGTAGTTTCTGCGGAGGCATCAGATACTTTAAATAACAGAAAACAATAATTTTTCAAGCATTTCTTAGACGTATTTGGATTCGTTCGTCCAGACAGTGGGCGGTATCAGGTCATTTGAAGTCCCAACCGGGCGCGGGAAGATGGATCTTTTTATTACCCACAATCAACGAAAATACATCGTCGAAACCAAGATTTGGCGAGGCGATGCCCGGTATCAGGCAGGTAAAAAGCAACTCGCCGCGTATCTCAAACTGGAAAACGTGCAGGAGGGATACTATGTTGTTTTTAATCACCGGAAAGAACCAGAACCCCGCGTAGAAACCGACCCCTTTGACAGCTTAACAATTCGGAGTTATGTCATCCCTGTCATCCAAGAAACCCCTTCACATACGCTGATATAAACACCATTCTGTGAACCTTCAATACGCGCATTAGCGAACTCCAGAGTCATCTGCAAATAAGCCACTGCCTGTTCACGTGAAACTGTCGGGAAATCGTCAAGGAATACATCAAGCGAGTCGCCTGCAACAAGGTGTTGAATCAGACTTTCAACTGGCACGCGAGTACCCGCAAAAACTAAGGTACCGTGCATCACGCGCGGATCTTGGGAAACAATTTGTTCTTTCTTCATAACTCGTTTCCCTTGTATCACTTTTTAGGTTCTTGATGGAATTCATTCAACCTACGATCTGTCCGCTCTTAAGAGTTTTCAAAGTGTTTCGTTCGCCTCTTCAAGCACCGCGTCGATCAACCTACTGCTGAGTCGGAAGCCTTTTTGCTGGAGTTGTAATAATAACGGTCGAATCGCTCTAATTTTGCCCTTCTTTTTCGCAAACAAAAGGAAACCTGCTACACCGACTGCTTGCAATCCTAAAGATTGAGCAACTTTTCGCCCGCGTAGGTCATCAACAAACACGTTCATTACCCCCAGTTCTGTTGCTAATACAAGCGTTTCAGCCTCTCCTTTATCAAGGGTCGCCATTAGCATTGTAACTGCTGATGTGTTAGAAACGGTTTGCCTTTCGGCAAAAGTCGCTTGTCGCAATTCTTTTTCACCCGGTCTCCCTTCTCCTCGCTCAACAACTTCCTTCCAAACTTCGTCCGCAACGATCAACGTTTCGACAAGCACTTTCAAAGTATCCCACTGTTCGCAAAGAGAGATACCAATTACAAATGAGGCATCCGCGACAACTATCAACCCGCTTAGATCAGTTACTTTGTTTGTTGTATTAAGCATTTGACAGTCTTCAATTCCTGTTGGATTTCCTCATCATCGTATTCAGCAATCGGGATATCCTGCTGACTCAGAAGCCGAATAAAATCCCATAAGTGTAGTTCTGCCAATTTTGCAGCTTGCCCTAAAGAGAGAATGTTACGCTCGAAGAGAGAGATCGCAAGCAACCGTTTTGCTTCCTCAGTTAGTTTTTCTTCATTATAACCGGAAATAGAAAGTGGGGTTGAAAGTTCACTTGGGACATCCAACGTGATAGAAAGCATGATTCTTACCTCTGTATCGCATTAAGCGTATTGCCAAAATGTAGTTCGTTTTTGTTACAAAATACCGCCCATAACTATATTAACATTATAACACCCTTCACAAGAAAACATCATTTTAAGAGGCAGGGTCTAACTTTAGTTACCATTCCGAGATCAACTAACCAGACTTCCCCTCGATTTTGTCTCGGCATCTTCCGCCTCCGTCTTGTCATGTTCAACAAACAGTGCGTCAGCAATTTCCGTGAGCGCTTCATCTGTCAAAGGTGGAATATCCAGCAGAGCCACTCGCTTTATAATTTCAGAAGCGATCACGTGTTTTTCTCTCTCAGGAAGTTGGTTGAAGGCTTCCAGTATGTTTTGTGGCGTTGCCTGCATCTAATACCTCCATGTAGCAAGAAAATAAAGTTTATGTAATTCGGTTCATGAGTACAGCTTCTCAATTTGTAATGCGGACAAAAATATCAATCATCAATATATGATAACCTATCCAGTGGGAAATATCAAACAAATATCCCGAGTATTCTTCCGAGGATCCGTCATTTAGCCAGGCACTGTTAGTGTAATTACGTTCTGCTTCATGATCTTCTTGATAGGTCTATTTTTATGTTTCAGCGGAAGTACGCTTAACGTCGTCTACGAGAGGTCAGTGATTTCTACTAAAGATTTATCTGCTTATGAGACGTATTGTAAAAAAATGCATTTTTTTCGCCAAAGTGCAACTTTTTGACCCCCAATTTTCGTCTTTAATCACAGAAGACAGATTTCTTATGGAGGTGCTCCATGCAATATAGCGATGATAAGTTGGTTCAACGCACTCTGGAAGGCGATCACCATGCGTTTGCGGTTTTGGTTGAGAAATATCAATCACAGATTCACGCGCTGGCATGGCGAAAAATCGGCGATTATCACATAGCAGAAGATATTACGCAGGAGGTCTTCCTTACGGCGTATCAGAAACTCGCCACGTTGACACACCCGGACCGATTCTCAAGATGGCTCTATGTTATTGCCAACAACCTCTGCGTCACGTGGCTCCGAAAACAAGCCGCTCAACCGCAACTACAGTCGCTAACATCAACTGCTCCCGAAGAACTCGCAGAATTGTGTTATTCTGAGTATATAGCACAACAGCAGAAGGAAACGGGAAAAGAATCGGACCGCGCCTTGATTCAAAAGCTCCTTGATAAACTCCGAGAAACTGACCGAACGGTGATCCGCCTTTACTATCTTGCTGAAATGACTTGTGAGGAGATCAGCAAGTTTTTGGGCGTATCTCAGAACACAATTAAGAGTCGTCTGAGCCGTGCGCGGAAACGCTTAAAAAAGCAGGCTGAAGCGATTGAACAAACGCTTTGTAGTTTCCGATTGTCTTTTAATTTCATGGAGATATTATTGGTGAACTTGGTATTCCCAATTTTTGGAATGCAGCTAAATCCAGTCAAATCGCGCAGTTTCTATTCATCCAAATACCACCTATAGCAGATTTTCGTATTTAGAGAGGAAAAAAATGATTCAAAAGATCGAGGAACAAGATGGCTACATGTTACTCTATTTCGGAGAACCACCGGCGGACGTAGGGAAAATTGAGTTTGTCAATTGTCTCGCGCATCAACATAACCAGATACTTTTCTGCAAATGGCGTGATAACGACATTTGGACACTACCGGGTGGGCGCGCCGAACCCGGGGAAACGGCTGAAGAAACTGCACATCGAGAACTTCTGGAAGAGACCGGTGCAACGCTGAAAAATCTTGAGGTGCTGTGTTATATTCACTGTTTCATGTTCGATCACGAATACTGGGGAATCGCTTATTTGGGGGAAATAGAAGCATTAGGTAACCCACTCGACCTTGAAGAAGTTAGTGAAGCAAGTTTGTTCTCACACTTTCCAGAAAACCTGACTAATCCAGGACCCTTCGGGAATCAAAGCAAAGCGTTGTATCTCGCCGCAATGCGTAAGCTCTCAGAAACAAAAGATTAGGGGGTAGGGGGACTGACGGATTTTCTGATGAATTTTCGTCGGTGTGGGTTAAACGATTAGGAAGGAGATTTGATTTAATTCGCAAAACGACTAAACACATTACAGACAAATACCTTAAAAGAACGAGGGGACAATGGAAAAAATTGGACGTGTGCAATGGTCATGCACACTCATTTGGATACCGATACTGCTTTTAGTTACACCGCTTCTCGCAAATACACAACAAAATACAAGACGCTCCATTCAGGCAACTTGGGTGGAGAACCCACCCGTTATTGATGGAGATCTAACAGACACGGTCTGGCAACACGCCGACATCGCGACCGATTTCTTCCGAGCAAAGGAGGGAGAAATACATCCGGCTGAATTAGACACCGAAGTTCGGGTGCTGTACGATGAAAACATGCTTTATATCGGCGTGCGTTGTGAGGAGCCGGACATGAAAAGTCTCCGAGAAACAAAAACGCGTCGGGATTCAGCAGTCTGGCAGAACGACTGTATTGAAGTGATGCTTGATACCTATCACGATCAGCGCAACTGCTACATCTTCGCGATCAATACACTCGGCACACAGACGGATGAGAGGGTCGGCAATGAGAGTGCTTTCGACATGAGTTGGGACGCGAAGTGGGAGGCGAAAGTCAAGAAACACGCCAATCATTGGACAGCGGAATTTGCGATCCCGTTTCGTGAGGTCCGTTTTAATCGGGCGGATACCACCTGGGGCATCAACTTTTGGCGGGTGCGTCCGATAAATGGTCAATCTCATTCATGGGCAGAGACGGCTTTTTTCTCACGCGTATCGGAGTATGGCGATTTAACCGGACTGAATTTAGAAAGCGTTAAAACAGAGCGGAAACTTGGGGTGCTTCCCTACGGCAGTTATCGCGCGCTCGTGGATCGTCCCAACGACCTCGATGGTGGGTTAGACTTGATCCTTCCGATTTCAACGCATCTCACCTCGAATGTGACGCTGAATCCCGATTTTTCACAGTTGGAGAGCGATCCGACGCAAATTAATATCTCAAGTGACCGAGAGTTGTTCCTTCCAGAACGCCGTCCGTTTTTCAGGGAGGGTGCTGAGTTGTTTGAGTTGCCCCTGGATCTGTTCTATACTCGGCGCGTCCAAGAGATTGATGTCGGTGCGAAAACGACAGGTAGAATCGGCGGTTCTAATTTCGCGGTCATCAATACCTACGGCAAAATGATTGATCGGTACGATGGGGATGCGAAAAAACAGGTGAACCTTTTAGCCGGACGGATTAATCACGACATCGGTGAACGGACTGTCATCGGCGCGATGAGAATCCACAAACACCAAGCCGATCGAGATGTCGCACTCCTATCGCTGAATGGGCGATTTGGCTTGCACCGAGACTTGACAGCAGCCTCGCAGTATGCCGTAGATTTAGTTGATGGTGAGATGCACTGGGCATACCACACCGCGATGGAATGGATTCACGAAGGTTGGCTTGGTGAGGTTCAACTTGAGGAGATTCAGCCCGCCTTTCGTCCGACTGAAATGGGGG
>JAPPDN010000798.1 GCA_028824575.1 Candidatus Poribacteria bacterium
AGAAATAGCACTGTGACCGTTCCGCGTCTGCCATATGATCTGGGCGGGTTCGACACGAGCGGAAGTGTTCATAGTGGGCGGTGTAGTGTTCGCCATCTCGACTGTCATTGTAGCTGAGGAACAACATTCGCCGAGCACTATTAGATTTATTGGATGCCGCTGCATGTGGCGTAAAACAGGTAAAGATCGCCATGTCTCCCGGTGCTAAGTCCACATAGATGTGTTCCTCGTTCGCGAGATGTTCGGGATCAATCGAGCCTTTATCAAGCGAACCGGGTTCATGTAAAAACCCTTGATGATGCCCCGTCCACAGTTCTGTGCATCCGTTCTCTTTCGTGCTGGCATCAAGCGCGACTGAAACGGTAAGGAGACTGTGCGGGAAGCCTTGCCACCAATTGTAATCCTGGTGCAGTCCGTTCCCGTGGCTGTCCGGTGGTTTGAAGATGAGTTTATCTTTGAACAGTACGGCTTCATAACCATCATATAGGGACGCTAACCGATCCATAATCCGTCTGTCCCGCGCGAGTGCAGAAAATAGCGGCGAGATGCTCACAAACGGATCGATTTTCCATGGCTGCCCGTCTGCCAGTATTTCAAAGCGGAGGTTGTATTTCGGTTCGAGCTGAAATTCACGGCTCAACGCAAACGCACGCGCAACAATCTGTTCTGCTTCTTGGCGGTAGGTCTCAATCTCTGTAGGTTGGAACACCTCGCGGAGAATGAGGAATCCCTTCTCGTAATACGCATCAACTTCAGCGGTATCAAGTGCGAAATGCAGTGGTCGTTGCTGTGGACCGTTCCATTGCGGTGTGCCTATTTCAGATGGGCGTTCAACACTTACCATTGTTGTCTCCTGTCCACTACTGAACTCGAACATCTGTTTTCAACTGTCCCCAGCGAGTTGTAAGTTTGCCATTTGGCTCAACTGCGAAGGAAGGGATGTCTGCTCCGTCAATGACCAGATTATCGAAATGGACATTTGCTTCGTACGTAATAAAGCCGATGCGTCCACTGTCACGGAATTTCGCATCATCGTCTCCCTCGAACAGAAGTTCACCATCGACGAAACACTGATAATTTTGACCCTCTGCAACAACTTTAAGGCGATAGGTTTCGCCAACTTCTGGTTCAACGGGTAAAGGCGTTACAATGTGCTCAAATTGATTCTCTCTCCATCGGGAGAATTGGCATTTATGCTGGTCTGTGCGAATCCAGAATCGCATCCCGTTATCTCCGTCCGTATCGGCACGGATTAACACACCCGCTGCATTCACGTTCACATTTTCCACCAACGTTACATCCACTTCAAGGGTGTAATCCGTCCAATTTTCATCACCAAACATGGTCTTGGCGTACTGTCCACCGGAGGTTTCGGCATAGGCATCCTTTACGATCTTCCATTCGCCTTTGACTGCGTTCCAACCGTCGGGAAGTCCTTTGTCAAAGTTTTCTTGCCATATCCCTGCTGATGCAATAGGAGTTAATATGGCAACCATAAATATAACAACTACTACATTGAAATAACGCATGGGTTCCTCCATTCTTTGATTCGTTGATACGAGCCATTTGATGGCTGCTCGAATCATTATCAATTTGCTGTGACGGCATCACTTGCTTAGAGCGTGTTTGGAAGTGTTCGTTGAAAAAACAGATATCTTGTAGGACGTTCTCTGGATATCGGTTGTTATTTTACCAAAGGAGCGGAAAAAAGTTCAAGGGAATTGTAATGGGAAGGTTGAAAAGGATTGCAGGGGGGGGATTTGAACCCCCGTCCTCCGGGTTATGAGCCCGACGAGCTACCTGGCTGCTCTACCCTGCGGCAAGTTTTATTTTCCTAAATCATGGTCGAGGAGGGACTTGAACCCTCACACCTTTTTACGGGCGACGGATTTTAAGTCCGTTGTGTCTACCGATTCCACCACTCGACCGCAAATAGTATTAATAGTATACACCATCGGTAGATGTTTGTCAACTTTTTTTGATTTTATTTTCCTAAAAGTCCTGTAGAGGGTTTTCTTAGCACTTGACTTTTTTTTCGGAATCGCATATCATAGGGTATTATGAAAAATATCAAACTTGCATCAGGACACGAAGTACCAATACTGGGTTTGGGAACGTGGCAGCTCAAAGGCAGGCAGTGCCGGCGCGTCGTCAAAGAAGCCATCGATTTGGGGTATACCCATATCGACACAGCGTGGATGTACCAAAACCAGCGCGAGATCGGGAAAGCACTTCGCGACGTTCACATCGACCGCGAAGATATTTTTCTGACGACTAAAATTTGGCACACCCATCTCAAGCATGCCGAGGTCCTCGCTCAATTTGAGGAGTGCCTCAGCGATTTGCAAATGGATTATGTTGATCTGTTATTGATTCACCATCCGAGCGGCTCTGTTCCGGTTGCTGAAACTTTTGATGCATTCCAAAAACTGTACGATGCGGGCCAGGTGAAAAGCATCGGCATCAGTAACTTTAGCATCGCCCAGGTTGAAGAGGCGTGTGAGGTCTCGGAACTTCCGATTTGTACGAATCAGGTGGAGTATCATGTACGCAGAAATCGTGCAGAATTGCGGAACTATTGCCATGCCCGTGACATTGTAATGACAGCGCATCGTCCTCTCGCTGTTGGCAACCTTGCCGGTGACGCGGTATTGGGCGAGATCGGCGAGAAGCATGGAAAGACTGCAGCACAGGTAGCCTTAAAGTGGTTAATACAGCAAGAGATCATCACAATTCCGAAATCGGGTTCGGTGCCACATTTACAAGAGAATCTGGATGTCTTTGAATGGGAGTTAACCGACGCAGAGATGCGCACCCTTGACACCGAATCGTAGCGCGTAATGAAGCAGATCGCTTATGGGTTTTTGCTTGGTGTCTTTGATAGGGGTATTTGCTTGGGTATTTCTGCGTATTTCTTCAAGTACGCCGCAAAATGGAGAGCGGATTCGAGAAAGGGACGTTAAATTTCAAATCCGCGTTATTTAACCGCAAGGTATAATTAAAAGATGAAATTTGGACTATTTTATGAACATCAGATTCCGCGTCCGTGGCATGAGGGCGCGGAACATCAACTTTTTCAAGATGCGTTGGCGCAGGTGGAACTCGCTGACACACTTGGTTTTGACTATATCTGGGAGGTAGAACACCATTTCCTTGAAGAGTATTCACACTCTTCTGCACCGGAGGTATTCCTTGCGGCTTGTAGCCAGCGGACGACACAGATTCGGTTAGGACACGGGATTGTGTTGATGCCCCCAGCGTACAACCATCCGGCACGTGTCGCTGAACGGATTTCGACGCTGGATTTAGTATCAAATGGACGTGTAGAATGGGGAACAGGAGAGTCTGCTTCGCATATAGAACTCGGTGGCTTCAATGTTGATCCGAAACATAAACGCGAGATGTGGGCAGAGTGTACCCGCGAGACAGCGAAAATGATGACGCAATCGCCTTATGCCGGGTATGAAGGACAGTATTTTTCGATGCCGACGCGCAACGTCGTTCCAAAACCGTTGCAGACACCGCATCCGCCACCGTGGGTGGCGTGTTCCAGCCGCGATAGCCTTCGTTACGCCGCCAGATACGGACTTGGCGCGTTAACCTTTGCTTTTGTCGATGCAAGTGAAGCCAAATTTTGGGTGGAAGAGTATTACGAGATTTTTGAGAAGGAATGCGAACCGCTGACGCAGCGAGTAAACCCTAACATCGCCATGGTGTCGGGATTTTCATGCCATAATAACGAGGAGACTGCCGTTGCGCGTGGGTTGGATGGGTTGCGTTTCTTCCGATTCGCGCTTGCACACTACTATCACAACGGCTCACAGATACCGGGACAAACAGACATTTGGCAGTTATACAGAGAGACAACGCAGGAGCCTGCAGAGGGTAGAGCAGGCATCGGAACGCCAGATCAGGTGCGTGAACATCTTGAGGTGATGGAGGATGCTGGCGTGGACCAAGTCGTCTTCATTCAACAGGCTGGTGCGAACCGCCATGAAGATATATGCGAATCGCTGGAACTGTTTGCAAAACGTGTACTCCCAGATTTCAAGGCACGTGACGCAGCACAGGTTGAGAAAAAAAATCAACGGCTTACCGAAGCCATTGAGAGCGCGGAAAAACAAAAACCGGCATTGACTTCTCTTGGTGAGGTCCCAGTTGTGGATGCCTATCCGGTTCTCAAGCGGAAGTTAGAAGAAAAAACAGAAAAAGTTGGGGCTACTGAGATGAGCGATGATGGCGAAAAATTTCTGTTGTCTATAGAAGGTGGAAAGCGGACTGAGAAGGACACGTAGACACAGGCGCGCTTGTGCGGGGTTCAAATGAGAAATGTATTGATCGTTGACGACGATGAGAAAATCTGTTGGGCATTTGAGCAGTTCTTAGAAGGCGAAGGCTACGCCGCCGGTATCGCGAACAGTGCTGAGGAAGGTTTACGCCGTATCACAGCTGACAAGCCAGATGTCGTTTTACTCGATGTGAACCTACCGGGTATGAGTGGTTTGGAGGCGTTAGGTGAGATAAAAGCGAATCACCCGTGGGTGATTGTGATTATCATCACGGCTTATGATGATGTAGAAACGACAATAGAGGCGATGCGCTTACAGGCGTTCGACTTTGTTCCGAAACCGATTGATCTGGATATCGTCAAAAGTGTACTGGAGCGCGCCTTCCGAACACAATCCGTTCGCAGCACCTTACCTGTCGGAACAGCAGACGAATCACCAACGGCGCAGATTGGTGGACACCGACTGGTTGGAAAAAGCAGCCAGATGCGCGAGATTTACAAACTCATCGGGCTTATGGCAAGTAATACTGTAACAGTCCTGATTGACGGTGAAACGGGAACGGGCAAAGACCTTGTTGCACGCGCAATCCACGCCGGTAGTGAACGCAAAGAGAAACCGTTTATTCCTGTTGATTGTGGTGCCCTCCCTGATGAACTTTTGGAGAGCGAACTCTTCGGCTATGAAGCGGGGGCGTTCACAGGCGCGAAAGCGGAGGGGAAACCTGGGCGATTTGAGTTGGCAGATGGTGGAACTCTTTTTCTTGATGAAGTTGGTAACATGACCCCGGCGTTACAGGTGAAGCTGCTTCGCGCACTACAGACCCAAGAAATAGAGCGATTGGGTGGAACCCGTACGCTTAAAGTAGATGTCCGCGTCGTTGCTGCGACGAACCAGGATCTCGGGGACATGGTGAAGCGCGGGCAATTTCGCGAGGATCTTTACTATCGTTTTAGACGTATCGCGCTCCATCTTCCACCCTTGCGGGATCGCCAAGAAGATATTCCGTTGCTTGTTACACATTTTCTGCAACTTATCCAAGAGGAGCTTGGCAAGCCGATTCGTGGTATCTCCGAAGACGGGATGAAACTGATACAGAATTACACATGGCCCGGCAACGTTCGAGAATTGGAGAATTGCCTCAGAAGCGCGGCGGCGCTCTGTCGGTCGGATGTGATCCTTCCAGACGACCTACCTCCAGAAATTCGTACAGGAGCCACTGCGGATCCTACAAACACATCGCAACTACTTACTTCTCTCAAGTCCGTTTTACAGGACGCTACAAAAACGGCTGTTGCTGAAGGAAAACAAGGGCTTTACGAGGAAATCATTGCTCAGTTGGATAAGGCGTTAATTGAATTGGTGTTAGATGAGTTTTCAGGGAATCACAGTAAAACAGCCGAATTGCTCGGTATGAGTCGGACCACGCTTTTAAAGAAGATTAAACAGAGTGGTGGTGCTGATATTGAAGGGACTTAATTAACAATCCTACTGCTTTGGCTGCGGGAGTGTCGATAGACACAATAGGAGATAAGACATCATGTGCCCGTGGATTCGGATTGCGCACCGTGGTGCATCCGGAAGCGCTCCGGAAAATACGCTTGCGGCCTTCAAGAAGGCACTCGAAATCGGTGTGGATGCCGTTGAACTTGATCTGCACGGCACTGCTGATGGTGAGGTTGTTGTGATACATGACCCTACCTTGGATCGGACGACGGACCTCCGTGGGCATATCACCGAAACGACTTTAGAAACGATTCAAAATGCCGATGCTGGCGGATGGTTTGATACCGAATTTGCGGGTGAACCAATACCGACGCTTACAGAGGCGTTAGCATGCATCGGAAAAGAGACAATTGCTGTTCTCGAAATCAAAGACCCGCTGATAGCTGAGGCAGTTGTCGCAAAGATTCATGAGACACATACGCTGGATCTCGTCGTTGTTATCTCCTTTCATACCGCGGTTTTACAGACTATCCGGGCATTAGAACCTCGTATTGCTACAGGCTGGCTCATCGGGAGTCACGACAAGCAGGTATCTACTATTGAGTTGTGCCAGCAATTAGGGGAGCTTGGTAGTAGTTTGCTGAATGTCAATCACGAGTTGATCACAGCAGACTTTGCTTATGAAGTCCGACGGCGCGGCATCGCGCTGTGGTGTTGGACCGTGGATGACATTGCTCGTATGGGCGAGATGCAGACGTTCGGTGTGCAGGGTATTACATCAAATTACCCGGGACGCTTCGCTATGGTTTAGTTTTGTTTCAACTTGTCCGCTTTTTTGATCCCCGCCAAAACGCAATCGCGATATATGCCAGAATCGGATAAGACAACAAGGTTGTTGACCAAGCGACCCCCTCTAATCCCCAATACTGCATAAATAACCCATTGAGAATCGGATTGAGGACCAGCCTGATGAGCGTTGCCGTGACAACGGTTTTATGTGCTTGCCGCGCGAGGTGTGCGCGGATGAGTAGCCTGCTAATTAAACGCGGCAGCGTTCCGAGGAGATAGATGCCGAGTAGTGAAGCGATATGAAACTGTCCCGCCTCAGACAATTCGCCGTGTCCGTACAAAACCGATACGATATTCCCCCGAAGCAGATAAAAACCTGTCAAAAACGGCACCATGAGCACCAACAGTACAACGACTCCTTGCCAGACGCTGCGTTGGAGCTGCGTTCCGTTGGCGGTTGAACCGTTTTCTGATTGCGACTCGGATGAGGAGATGTTTGCCCAGTGTGACAGCAGGACAGGCAGCGTCACACCAGTGAGGTTTTCAGGAATTGCACATAAACGGAGCGCGTAATCAAGTTTCGAGACGGAGCTTGTCCCTAATGTGCTTGCCATCCCTCTATCGACGACCGGATTTATTCCGTCAGCAATCGCTGCACCCATCATGAGTAAGCATTGGTGCAGGAACCGTTTCGTGTAGGGTGTCTCTTGTAAATTGAGTTTCAGATGCCGCGCTTGCAGGTTCAGGACGGTACAACATCGCGGGAACAGGATAATCACTTGGAACAGTTCACCGAGGATTAGGGCAAGCGGTATACTGAACCAAGTTAGGGGTGCCTTGAACAGATAAATAGTCCCAATGACAAGGACACCGCGGAGTCCTTGCACAATAACGGGCACTCGAAACGCTTGATAGGTATCTAATATCGCCTTGAGCATAGAACGGATTGATGCAATCATCGCGAAGCAGAGGAATCCACACACGATGCCGATTGCGGTAACAGGTGGGAGTCCGGTATTTGGTAAAAAGCGTTGCGAAACTGCCCACGAAATGCCGACAAGCAGGCAGCAAAGCCACGGCATTATTGCGATGTAACGGGAAAAGATGGATTGTACGCAGCGTTGTGCTTCAATTTCGCCTTTTGCCCGGGCTTCGGCTAACAGGGGGACGAGGACGGAATAGGCGGAGGCGGCACTGAGTAGCTCGATAAGGAATACAGCGATTCCCCAATAATAGTAGATGAAGTCCATCTCCACTGGATCGCCGAACCAGTTAGCGAGGGCAATGGTGATAAGAAGTGTACCGGCACGTCCGATTAGGCTCAGCGGAGTAATAACGAGGACATTTTTGAGAATGGAAGGTTCTGTTTGGGAGGCGTTATTCGGCATGCAATGTTTGAACGGTGTGCTTGATGTAGACAGAGTTGAGACACTGTTTTCGTAGGTGTCCCAACTCTATTACTCCGTTCGCTTTTTAGAAGCGGTGCTTGATAGCACCCCATGTCGTTGCGAGTTTATCTGCTGGTTCAACGGGTAATCCTTCTCTTGCCTTTTCGTAATCCTCATTCGTAGGTTGGAATGGCTTGCTTGAGATCATAAAGACATCAAACAGAGCCTCAAGCCCCGCAGCAGCTTCTCGCGGTTGAATGCGGACGGTGTTGGTGCCTTTTTTTAGATCCGTTGGGGACTTTGATTCGGGTATATCTCTACCACCACGCCATATCCATACGGGGCCTTGGGTGTCAATGATCAGACTGTCACCGGCATCAGCGATGAGGTCACTATTAAGGACGATGTACCATGATTGCCCGCCGCCTCGGAAATCAGCGACGCGCCCCCAGATGTATGCCTTTCCTGCTACGGGGCTTTCAAATGTATAGTCTGCGAACCCCTGAGCCACTTTAGCGATCAGAATATCTTTGGCTAACCACGGTTCTTGTGCCTTACCGGCCAATTTCTGTTCTTGGTCGCCGGTTCTAACGATTTCACTCTTGTCAAAGTCTATGGCTGATATCCAGATTTGCCATCCTTTCTCAAGGTTTGATTCGCGCCATTCCTTTACAGCTGAGACTGGCAGCACGAACAACATCGGCAAAAATAGGCTAATTACGGTTATAAAGAACTTAATTGATAGATTTGCTCGCCTCACGGTTGTCCCTCCTTGATGTTTGCTCGTAGTCGGACAATTCATCAAGTTTCTCAGTGTTGCCGCTACAAGCAGAAAATGGACACATTTATTCGATTTATACAGGTGCTGTTATGTGTAGGCGCGTTTTGCAACTGTCCTTCTTCTGGAGGCGTGCCACTTGCAAAGCGCACCTGAAGGAAATTGAGGACGTAAACCCAGGTTAACTCGTAATGTGACAGGACTAAAAACGATGCTTGATCGCTCCCCACGTTGTTGCCAACTTATCCGCGGGTTCAACAGGCGTTGGGTCGCCGCCTAACGGTGAAGCGTTTTTGAACATATCGTCGTTTGGCTCGAAATCTGTTGAAGAAATCATGATGATATCCATCAAAGTCTCTTTTGTGGCTTCAGCTTCGCGTGGGACAATACGGATGGTGTTTTCGCCTACAACCGCTTGCGTTGGAGACTTTGTAGTGTTATCTCTACCCGTAGCCCACGCCCAATTGCCGGGTGTATCAATAATCAATCCATCTCCTTCGTGGTCTTCGCTGTTGAGAACGACAAACATGGACTGTCCGCCGCCTCGAGTGTCTCCGACACGGCAGTAAATAAATGCGTCTCCAGCGACAGGACTCTCGAAATTATATTCGATGAAGGCACTACCGACGCTACCGGCGAGCGCGATGACGACATCGTCGCCTATTGCGGGACCACCGATATCTGAACCATCGCGTTCTGCTTTTGCCTTGCCAGCCAAAAAGTCTTGCGCCAAAGAATCGTCTTTGCCAAGTTTGAAGGTATCTTCACCCTCCCGATTACTTGGTTCTGTTCCTACATCAATCCAGATTTGTAAACCGCCTTCCAACTCAGACCCTCGGGTCTCTGCTGGCGTTTGAATCGTCACTGCGAACATTAAAAGTAGACTCACTGTGAATCCGAAAACTATGGTTGAGAGATGCCACTTTTTCACGGTTTTCCTCCTAAAATTGACAGATTTAGGGTTTTGTAATGGAATGTCGTCGGTGTATTGGAACCGAGGACTTTCTGTACGGGATTAATATTCTACATACAGATTGTTATGATTATATTACATTTTTGGAAAAAAAAGTCAAATTTATTTTTTGATTTGGGTAATAGGTGTATGCACTGCGCGGTGACAACCGCGTCTATTGGGCTTGGGAAATAGGGTAAGGTTGGAAATGAAATCGCACCGTAGGTATCAATTTAGAATTTCCCAGGTTCCGTAGGTTGAGTAGAACGGAACTGAGAAGACAGGCTAAGATAGCCTGTATGGAGAGGTTCTATTTTTTATTATTTTGCACGGATTTGGTGGAGTCCGTTCAACTTGGGGAAACACACAAGCAAAACACCTAC
>JAPPDN010000932.1 GCA_028824575.1 Candidatus Poribacteria bacterium
CGGCGTTCATGTTCAAGTATTCCGAACGTGAGGGGACACTCGCACACAAAGCACTACCCGATGATGTGCCGGAGACAGAAAAGGGAGAACGCCTCAAACAGATTATTGAACTTCAGGAGCAGATCTCTGCGGAAATCAACACGGCTGCAGTCGGTGATACTGTTGCTGTGCTTGTGGAAGGCGAATCGCGTCGGGAAACGGATAAATATTACGGAAAAACAGACGGTTTCAAAACGACAGTATTTCCCAAAGTAGATAGTAAAATCGGTGAGGTTGTCAACGTTCGCATTCACAGCACAACAGCACATACCTTGATTGGACAGATCGTCTGATGGATAAACTTAGGATCAAAAACAGACTCGAAATTGAGAAGATGAAACGGAGCGGTAAAGCGGCTGCGACTGTACTTAAGCGCATTGGAGAGGCAATTGCCCCCGGTGTCTCCACCGCCGACTTGGAACGCATTTCACGTGATACCATTGCCGAAGTCAACGCTACATCTTCCTTCTTAGGCTACCAACCCCCAGAACACCAACCCTACCCTGCCACGATATGTACCTCGATTAACGATGTCGTTATCCACGGGATTCCAGACAAGGGGCACGTCCTGAAAGCAGGCGACATCATCGGGATTGATACGGCGGTCAGTATAGACGGCTATCACGGCGATAACGCATACACTTTCGCTGTTGGAGACATCTCGCCAGTAGCGGAACGGTTGCTTGACGCGACGCGAAATTCACTCTACGATGCGATCGCCGAAGCGAAACCGGGGAACCGGATTGGGGACATCTCTTTCAAATTACAGAATGGGGCGGAATCGCATGGGTTCTCTGTACTCCAGAGTTTTGCTGGGCACGGTATCGGACGAAACCTACACGAAGCACCGGAGGTTCCGTGTATGGGTGTTGCCGGGCGCGGGTTGCGTCTCAGACCCGGAATGGTACTCGCTATTGAAACTATGGTAAATATTGGGTTACCCGATGTACAGATGTCGCCAGACGGATGGACCATTACAACCGTAGACGGTTCCTTGTCCGCTCTCTTTGAACACACGGTAGCGATCCTTTCCGATGGCCCCGAAATTCTAACAGGGAGCGCATTGTGGGAAATCTAAGTACAAAAATAATAGCCGCTATCACTGCCATCCTCATCTTCATCTCGCTCTATCTTATCTTCGGTTACGCGCGTACTGAAGGCACAATGCTTGAAGTCCAAAAGATCTTCTATTACCACGTCTCAGCGGCACTCACCGTTTTTGTGGCATTTGGTGTCAATTGTGTTTTTAGTATCAAGTACCTTATCCAACGGAGACCGAACGACGATCTGCTGGCTGTTGCAGCGGCGGAACTCGGTGTTATCTTTTGCACGGTCGCGCTGCTGTCGGGCCCCATCTGGGCGCGTTACGCATGGAACACATGGTGGAATTGGGAGGCTCGCCTCACGAGCACACTTGTGCTCTGGCTTATGTACATCGGTTATTTTATCCTCCGTTCGGCTTTAGAAGGCGACAAACGCGGTGTCTATTCCGCCGTACTTGGAATTATCGCTTATCTGGATGTCCCGATTGTTTATTACGCCGTAGATATCTGGCAAGGCGGATTACATCCCGACCGTGGGACAAAATGGAGTCTTGAGGCGACAATGCGGTATACATGGATGGTAGCACTGCTTGCACTTATTATGCTCTTTACATTCTTGCTAATCATCCGATACCGAATGAAAAAGACAGAAGCCCGCTATGAGAGATTACAACAGAAATACCTTGAGGAGACATCCGGATGAAAATATTGATTTTAGCAAGTTTTCTGGTGGTCCTTGTATTATTCATCTTTGCGACCCAGGTACCAGTCGATATAACACCTGACAAGGTTTCAGGGGCTGTTTCGGAGGCGATCTCACAGGCCGAGGTGCCTGTGGATGAAGAGGTCGTGGAGCAGGCGGTGATAAGTTCTATTGAGATACTCGAAAAAGCGCAGAGGACCCGCCTCAAATATCTCGCTGCTGCCTATATTGTGATATGGTTGGTCTTCATGCTGTATGTATTGCGTTTGGGACAGCAGCAACAGCAATTAGACAAACGACTCGCGCAGCTTGAACATACCTCTGAAGGTGAGGATAACTGATAGTAGGTCTCCGTTGGGTTTCGCTATTTTCTTGACTGATATTACGGTTTAGGGTGCTGAAATGTGCTTGGGTTATCTGTATTGCTTTTCTCAACTCTGCTCTACCTAAGGGAAACACCAAAGCAAAACACCTACGATGCTATGATGCGTTTTTTCTAAAATTGCTACCTAACACCGAATCACCCATTCCGCAAATTCCCCCAATTGTCAGCGGATCTATGTCCAAAACAGAAAAAAAATTAACTCCGAGTGCTAAAATCTGTTAAAATTTACTCTGTTGATATAGTCGTGCGGAATCCTGTTTCTGTCAATTCTTGTTTTACGCTGATACCCATAGCACGCAACTCCACAATATCCCCGTCCGTAATCTCGCCTATGTTACCGCGAGAGTATTGCCATTTTAGGAAATCTAACGTCCGTCTGTTTCTCGCAGAGGGATATATCGTATTAAGAGCCTCTTGGAATTCAATCTGATTTTCAAGAGGGAAAGGTAAATCGTGAGCGAACATTCGGGTATACTTCATAATCGTGTGAACTTCTGGTATATCACCAAACTGTTCTATCATTTGGTTCAATTCTGCATTCCACAATTCCTCCCCCGCCATACCCTCAACAATCAAAGTGCCACGTTCCTTTGCGCCTTGTTCTGCGATAAAATCAGAGAACGGATCGCTACTTTTCTTGCGCAAATCTGATTCCTCGTCGTCCCACCAAGCAGGTAACACTGATATATCTTCGCTATCCGCTGGCGTGTCCTGTTCGTTTTTTTTAGATACCGACTCCGACACTAACACAGACTTAGTAACTTCTGACGCATCTTGGCGCGGTTGTACTGATTGCGGTTTATTTTTACTTGTAGGAGCTACGGGCAGGCTGGCAACAAACTGCCGCGTACTTACTTCAATATACACGCAGAACCCCACCAGCAACGCAAAAAATACGCATATCAAAATTTTCGCTTTCACTGTCCCCCTCCTATCACGCCATAAGGGACAGGTAAGAGATTGGTGCAGGACACCAGCCCCTACCCTGTTTAGTTAATTACACTCACCACAATTATCGTAGACAAGTTTTGAGCGCTGCTTGTGCTTTGTCGGCTCCGACACTTGCGCGTGACCCGCATGGCCGGGCTTGTGGTCTATGACAATCTGGTTGTTTGGACCTAAAAGTGCTATGTGGTGCGCGTTTGTCTCCTCAAGCACAACTTCTTTAAACTGTGCCACGTTGCATTTTGTGCGAGAGGGATAGCCGATAAGCCAACACGTTTCTGTAACAATCGTTGTCTTTTTAACGTCCCAATGCGAAATAGCACCTTGAACATACACCATAGACAAAATCATAGCACCCAAAAGCACAAACGAGAAGCCGAAAACCAAACTTTTGCTTTTCATGTGAGGGGTCTCCCTTGTAAAATTATTGTTGTGTCTATAAAAGCAAGTTTCGTGCCAACCCACAGGAGACTACTTTTTGACTATGCTATGCAAAAATTTCTATACATGATTATAGTGAAGCGGAAAAACGTGCAGACACTATGCACAATTTGTATGAGCAGTTATGACCTTACCACCACGAGCACTGAAAATGAATCCCACAGTAGAGACGAGCGTTATGATTATCAAATAACAGTCATTTGAGAGGTAATGCACATGAGCCGACTTTCAATAACAGAGGGAGCGAAGATTGGATCCGTTTCCGAATTGTGGATTGCATGTAATAAACATTCTTTTGTTTATCGTTCAATTGAAAATATGGCTAAATCCGAATACCCAGCACTTTATAGTGAAGCCCATAATTATTTGAACACGCGGACCGTAGGGACTGGGTGACCCAGCCCCTACGAGCGGGTAATACTATCGTGGCGTGTTAAATTATTTGCGGACTTTACTATAATACACAAAGACAGGAGGAAAAAAATGAAAACATTTCTTTTTGAATCACAACGGACGCTTGAACGACCGATTACAGAAGTTTTCGAATTCTTTTCTAATGCGCATAACCTCGCTGAGATCACGCCGTCGTCGATGCACTTGGAAATTCTAACGCCAGCACCGATTGATATGTTCGTCGGAACGCGCATTGATTATCGGTTCAAACTCCACGGCATACCGGTCCGTTGGCAGACTGAGATTACGGAATGGAATCCACCTTATGGGTTTGCTGACGAACAACGCCGCGGTCCCTATCGACTCTGGCGGCATACACATACCTTTGATGAGACAGAAAACGGGGTCGTCGTTGGCGATTCGGTTGAATATGCGGTTTGGGGAGATGGACTTATTAATAAATTGTTCGTGCGTCCAGATATAGAGAAGATTTTCGCCTACCGCTCAGAACAGTTAGATGAAATCTTCCGTCATAAAAAAAATAACACTTCTCCGTAAAAACAGAGCCTACCATAATAATGCATCACGCGTTTTACGTAGTTTGATGTCTCATTAAATCCTTCAAAATACCCGTGGGGCGGTGCTTCGCTTCCCCACACCTGTTTATGTATAGACGCGTGTTGCTGGGTCAGTTGGCTGAGTGCTTTACGCACGGGTTCCCATAGCAACGGATTCGCCTTTTGTTGATGACGGGCAAGTGCTTGTGCGTCGCGAACGCGGCCGAGACCGGCGTTGTAACTTGCTAATACCAGTCGGTGCTGATGATCCGGTTGGCTTTCTATAAACACATGATAGAGTGTATGTAGGTGCCGTGCTGCACCTGCGATGCTCTGCGCCGCATCTAATGGGTCTTCAACGCCGAGTTCTTTTGCTGTTTTAGGCATCAGTTGTGTCAATCCTTGTGCCCCGACAGCACTTTGTGCTTTTTCGTTGAACCCGGATTCTTGGGCAATCAGCGCACAGATGAGTCGCGGGTCCAAATTCTCTTTAACGGCATATTTCTGGATCAGTGGTTTGTATTTAAGAATCTTCGGTGTCAGCGCGAGCAGTCGCAGATCCAGGTGAAGGTTAATGATACCACTGAACACAAGGAACAAAGCGATTGCTGCGATAACAAAGATGAGTGTGCGTTTCCGAATCATTGATTAGCTCCGTAGGAGGTGCGGATATAGGAGCAATGATACACAACCGATAACTATAGGTAATAACCCAACTGGAACATGAGTTTGTGTCTTTGACTTATTTCCCCTTTACGGTGCTCACTATTTCGCGTGTGGTGCCATGCGTACGAGAGAAATATATTCCACGCATCTAATGGACGATAGGAAAACCGCCCGCCGATCTCCGTTGTTCGCGCGACGACACCCGTAGGAAACGGAAGCGAATCGTAATCTTCACCATAAAACCGGTCGGCGATGCTGCCTTCGCCTTGACGGGTCAGTACTGCGTGAACCTCTGCCGCCGCGGAGACAGTAAATTGATAGGATGCCGAAAGTCGCAATGTATCCGAATCGTTACTGATGGGGTGTCCAATAGCATAGCCGAAATGCGTGAACTGGTTATCAGGATCGAGATGTGTGTACGCCCATCGATTGACCCGGGCGTATTCGCTATGGATTCCGAGTTGGCGATCGAGATGTTGTGGATACCACGTCAAGCCGAAGACACATGCGACTGCGTGTGGATCGTTGGAATCAGATTCATATTGGATATCGTCGATAACCCATTCCGCATAGAGGCGCACGCCATCAACAGGACGGATCGCTGCATCGAAGGCAAACATGACATTATCGTCGGCTTTCGCGTTATATTGTAGCGCGTAATAGAAGGTAAACGGGTTCGCATACTTCCACTCCAGCGTCTGCGCATCGCCGCCATAAA
This sequence comes from Candidatus Poribacteria bacterium, assembly GCA_028824575.1. Classification (GTDB taxonomy): domain Bacteria; phylum Poribacteria; class WGA-4E; order WGA-4E; family WGA-3G; genus WGA-3G. The sequence continues at coordinate 5,891 of JAPPDN010000932.1, forward strand.
GCACCCACTCGGCAACGCCGATTTCCACGCGGTCGTTGTATTGATAGTCGAGTCGGTGTCCACTCATATAGCGTTTCGCCAGATAGCGTTTTGTGCCATCGTCGTACCATGTTGAATCCAGTTGTGTCGTGAAAGCCGTTGCTTTGAGTCGTTTTCCAAATGTACCGGTAAGTCGAACTTGGTCAAACGGCGGTGAGTTATCCGAGATCCCTACCGTTTTATACCGACTCGCGCCCCAGAAAATCCAATCCCTGCCGACAAGTAGGTTAAGGTGGGTACCGTTTACCTGCAAATAACTCCTTTTGAAGTCCATAGTGTACTCGCCACGCCACCGTTCAAGCCGTTGTCCTGCTGTCTTTGCGTCAAGCGGAGGATTCTCAAAGTTATGCGCTTCAAATTCAGAATAAAGCGTTATGCGCGGTGCTGATCGCGGTTTAAGCGTCCCGGTTGTCCAGTGTAAAGCGGCCTCAAGTGCGGGTGCTATTTTTTTTTCTGTCGCGCGGAGTTGTGGAAGAAAGGCTATTAGCCTTCCATCGCTATCTGCGAGTTCTCTACGAAACGCCCGTTTCAACTTTTCAAGGAGTTTCCGATCTATCTCTGATGGAATGACGCTACCTGCGCGTATGCGCGATTCAGCCTGTCGGATAATTTGTGCGACCTCTGCTCTTGAGAGCGGTGCGGTCTGTCGGTGGAATCCGCCTGTGATACCGTCGGTTTCCAATTTCGCAAGCGCATCAGTAATCCATCCATCGAAGTTTGAGGGTACATCGGGCGCGCCGGACGCAACGTTCAAAATAGATAGAAAAACGAGGATAAGGATTGGAAGATTAGAAGGTTGGAAGATTGGGGATGTCTTCCTTCCACCTTTCCACCCTTCCACTCTTCCATGTGCATTTTGTCCAGTCAACTTCATCACGCCTGCGCCTCCAATTTTCTGACGCAGGCACCACTATGCCGGCACTGCCACGTCCAGCGCGTGTTATAGAGGAACTGCCGTAGGTCAAATCGGTTGTCGTCCGGCGAATAAGATTCGGCGTGGTAAGAGGGCGTTAGCGTCGTCATTTTATGGCGATTGATGGCGTAATATCTAAAGAAGCGTTTTACCTTTTCGGCGACCTCGCGCGGCGGCAGATGATCCCACTCCTGAACTAATTTTTCAAACATACTCACGGGACCACACTGCTCCATTTTCCGAAGCTGCCCAAATCGACTCAATTCGGCATAAGTCATTTCCATGTCGTCTTCATCGATTTGCGTATAAGTTTCAGTGATTGGCTCCAGTTCTGCTGTCGGTGGTGCCTCTACAATCTCAGCGAGCGCGGTATAACCGAGATGATGTTCCGCCCATTTTAGGAAACGACGCAGATCGTGTTTGCTGATCCCACCGATCGGATTGATGTCCCCGCTGCTGCAATCGTATTTTGTGAGGTAACCGCGCAGTGCTTCGTCAACGTTACCCGTGCCTAAAACGAGAAGTGTGCCTTCACGGTTCCTTACCCACGGCATCATCTGCGCGAATAGGTAACTCAGCACCATCCGTAGCCTCGCCTGTATGTTTTGCAGTGCCTGATTTTCCTGATAGGTACCACCTTCAACCTTGAATCGCGGTTTTTTCTGCGTAATACGCGTAAAGAGTGATTGCAGCGCGTTAACGAGTCCATCCATATTGATGTTGAGGTGGTGTGCGCCAATCTGCGCCGCGAGTTGTTTCGCGCGTTTCCGGGTCTCGCGCGAACTATTCTCTGTACCGATATAACATGTATACAACAGACGATTGGCGAGTTCACACGGGTCTGTGAAAACATCAGGCGTTTCACCATCCGCAAGCCAACGGTTGATGTCGTTGATAACGGCAGCATTTTTTTCACCTACCGCTTTCGCAACCAACTGGCACATTGAACCGACGAGTGTCGCAACGGCACCACTGTCTGCACCGCCAGAGAGTGGGATAAAATAGCCCTCCGCACCAGATCTACGTAGGTAATCCCAGAGCCAACAGGCGGGCCCCAAAGCGATCTCTTCTTCCGGTTCGTGCGTATGTGGCTCGATTGGAAGAGAAGATTGGAAGAGGAGATTGGAAGGTTGGGCACCCTTCCCTCCTTCTATTCCCATATCAAAATCAATGTCTATCTGTGGGAGTCGCTCGGTTTTACTCGCTTGCACAGCACGACTCGCCTTCGCACCCCGATAAGTACGGACATCGTGAAGATTTACCGTAGCCGTGACGACCTCTACATCCTTGAGTGAGAATTGCGAGCCTTGCGCCAAGATTTCACCGTTTTGGGCAATCAGTGCGCAGCCATCGAAATAGAGTCTACCGCCGTCACATCCTTGTTGGTTCGCGTAGAGATAGATACCTCCGTTTTTGGCACTCGCGTTCCGAATCAGCGCGATGCGTGTATCGAGTTTTCGTAACTCGTGATGAGAGCCGGAACCGTTTGCGATGATCTCAACACCTGCGTTGCCGAAATGGATATGTGGACTCATCGGTACAAAGAGTTCTTCGCAGGTTTCAGCTGCCAAGAGCGTATCCGTAGTTGCTATCGCTGCGATACCAATAGGAATCTGCCGTTGTCCTGTCAGTTCGATAATCTCGCGTGGCAGTGTGTACGGCTCGGTTGTCCAACCCCGTTCCCATGCCACAAACCAGCGCTGCTCTCGGTAATTGCCATCGCTTGCCAGTACCATTTTCGGACGGATTAACAACAACTTGCCATCTAACACGAAGACCCGACAGTTATAACGGACATTTTTGTGCATGACAGGCATACCAATATCGCACAGAATGCCGTCAGTGTACCCACCTTTGAGGATATACGCAAGTGACTCCCAGCTATGCCGCAGCGTGTCAAGTTCCAGAAAATGGTCTTCACAAGAATAACCCGTGATTTCCAGTTCCGGTCCCAACCGATACCGCGCACCACTCGCTTTCGCGATCTCAATAGATTCAATAATACGCGCCGTATTGCCTTCAAAGTCGAGACTCCACTGATTCAGGTTGCACGTTGCGAGCACTGCTTTCATGTTCTGTCCTTAGACTGGTTATCAGTCGTCGGTTTTCAGTTAGGAGGTGCTTTTGTTAATCAAATGTCTCTTTAACTGACAACTGATAACTGAGTACTGACAGCCACTTACGTTTTCTGCGGTTTTTTACGAGCGGCTGGAAATAGGATATTGTTCAGGATTAACCTATAGCCAGGGGAGTGTTTATGTAAATCAAGGTTCGTCGGGATTGTTCCCTCTACGACAAGGTGACGATAATCCTCCGGATCATGTCCACCGAGAAACGTAAAGGTGCCTTTCCCCAATTTACCGTGAATGTATTTCGCGTAGTTTGTACCTTCTACTTGTCCGAGAATCGTGATAGACCCCCGAATCTTGTCCATATTAAACGAGGTCGTCTGACCGAGATAGCCCGGCACAATGCTAACATGGTTTTGCGTGAGCATTGTTGGAATCGGATCGTGCTTTGCCGCGAATTCAAAAAGTTTGAAATCTTCAACGCCACTCTGTGCATCTCTATCAGGGTTCGGATTATCTATGTCCGAAAATTCGTATCGATACGGATTCGTATGGAGGCTGAAATTCTCAAATGCCAAGGTCCGCTGAAAGTCGAGTCGCGCTTCAGCATCCCCCGCAATCGGTGTTCCATCGAGTTCGGGTGCTACGATGTCAATTGAACCGCCGCGTGTCGCCAGCGCAATGTCGAGTGTTTCCGGTGCAGAACACATCGCGAAGATGAATCCACCGTTCGCGATATAGTCTGCTATCATTTGGGCGGTCTGTCCCTTATGCTGTGCGACCCTTTGAAATCCGGCTTCCGCTGCCGCTTGCTCAAACATCAGTGTCCGCTGCTGATACCAGACTTGCGTCGAAAACGAGGCGTGAAACTTACCGTGCTGACCGGTGAAATCCTCATGGTGTAAGTGGAGCCAGTCGTAGCCTTTTG
>JAPPDN010000502.1 GCA_028824575.1 Candidatus Poribacteria bacterium
AATTGGGCACTCTCAAACAGTCTGAATACCTATAACAGGCATTCAGACTGGCACAAACTAACAGTTTATGCTACAAAGATGTCCACTTATTTATGGGCTTCACTATAACTGAAAACCGAATCCTGACAACTGATAACTATTTAGTTCCTACGTTCGGCGAACAGGTCTTCGACAACCGGAATTGCCTCGGGCATACTAAAGACGATCACACGATCTGCGGGTTGGATAACAGACTGTCCTGTTGGGATAATGAGTTTTTCCCGCCGCAGGATAGCACAGATAAAGGCATTTTCTGGGAATTTAGTTTTGAAGTCGGTGAGTTCTTTATGGACAATTTTTGCGTTGACACCGGCGACAATCTCAATGACTTCGGCATCTATTCCGTGGAGCGAGGCGACAGAAACGATGTTTCCACGCCGGATAAGCCGCAGGATATTGCTAACAACGGTGAGATGCCGACTGACTGCGCCATCAAGTCTGTGGATGCGCGCTAACAAAGGTAGGTAACGCGGCTGCTGAACGAGCGCGAGTGCGCGTTGTGCCCCGTTTTCTTTTGCCGTCATACACGCCATAATATCGTTTTCATCGTCCCCAGTAACTGAGACAAACCCGTTGACATCATGTACACCTGCTTCTTCAAGCAGCCTAAATTGGAGATAATTACCTTGTAAAACGGTCGTGTGCTTTAGCATCTGAGAGGCGAGTCGGGCTTTTGCTTGCTCTTCCTCAATGAGTTTGACGTTGGTGTCGTTTTCTTCAAGCGTGCGAGCGAGTCCAATGCCAATAGGACTCGCGCCAACAATGATAACGCGGTCAAGCTGCTGATTGAAAGTGATACCGCTAATGCGTAGCAGCTGCTCAACTGCGATTGTGCTTCCAATAACAAAGACATCATCTCCCTGTTGTAAAGCATCCTTACCCCTCGGAATGATAATATGTCTACCGCCGTTAGTGATCGGGTTTCCGTTGTTAGAAGGTCCGCGACGGCTAATAGCCGCAAAGCGGGTATCGTTGAGCAGCCCGCTCGCATCTAACTCGGCGAGTGATCTTCCAATTAGAGGATTTGACTGTTTGACGCGAAAAGAGACAAGCTGTATTCTACCATCCTCAAATTCGACAATTTCGCGTGCTTCAGGTATCTGTAAAAGCCTTACAAATTCTTCAACGCAAAGATGCTCAGGATTAATCAGCAGATCAATGCCAAAATCCTTCGGCGTCAGACCGCTTTCTGTAGAGAAATAGTCAGGATTCGAGACCCGTGCGATTTTTGTGTTAACGCTGTATCTCTCGGCAATCTGACAAGCGAGCATATTAATTTCATCACTGTTCGTAACGGCGATAAGAAGACCGGCTTCATCAATTCCAGCGGTTTTGAGCAGTCGCGGAGACGCGCCTGATCCGCGTAAAGTCTGCAAGTCCAATTGTTCGTTAACCCGGCTGCAAGCGGCATCGGATTCATCTATGAGGACAACGTCGTTATGTTCAGCAGTGAGGAGTTTGGCGGTATGGAATCCAACTTCTCCCGCCCCTATAATTATTGCTTTCATGTTTTTTAAGTAGTTTTCAGTTATCAGTTTTCAGTTATCAGTAAAAGAGGTCTCCGATTACATCAAACGCTTCTTTACTTGTTGCTGACGGTTTTCGCTTAAGTCGAGGGCATCCGAGTCATGTACACTTTTCGTTTTTGTCCTTTAATATTCGTCAAGTGGAGGGCAAGCACACATAAGATTTCTATCCCCATAGACCTCGTTAATGCGTGCTACAGGGGGCCAGAATTTTGCGTCTCGCACCCACGGTTTCGGAAACGCTGCTTTTTCCCGCGAATAAGGGTGGCACCAGTCAGATTGTGTAACCATTTCAACCGTATGAGGTGCGTTTTTCAGCACGTTGTCTTCTCGATCAGCAGTACCTGTCTCAATCTCGGCTATCTCTTCACGAATCGAAATGAGCGCGTCACAGAACCGCTTTAACTCGGTTACCGATTCACTTTCTGTCGGTTCAATCATTAAAGCACCGGGTACGGGCCAAGAGACCGTCGGCGCGTGGAAGCCGTAATCCATCAACCGTTTAGCGACATCGGTTACGTCTACGTCAGCAGTCTTTTTGAAACCACGCAAATCAATGATACATTCGTGTGCGACCAAGCCGTTTTTTCCGGTATAAAGCACAGGGTAATGCGGTGCGAGTTTCTTTGCGATATAGTTGGCGTTAAGGATAGCGACTTTTGTGGCTGATGTAAGTCCGTCCGCGCCCATCATCGCGATATATGCCCAAGAGATCGGTAGAATCCCAGGACTTCCCCACGGCGCGGCGGATACAGCCCCGATTCCAGCACTCCCGCCGACGGTGACGATTGGATGTGTGGGTAAGAAATCTGTGAGATGTGCCTTGACCCCAATCGGTCCCATCCCCGGTCCACCACCTCCATGGGGGATACAGAAAGTTTTATGGAGATTTAGATGGCAAACATCCGCGCCGATATCTGCTGGTTGTGCGATACCGACAAGCGCGTTCAGATTCGCACCATCCATATAGACCTGTCCACCAGATTGATGGACAATGTCGCAGATCTCGCGAATTTTCTCTTCAAAGACCCCGTGGGTTGAGGGGTACGTAATCATCGCAGCGGCGAGATTGTCCCGATGTGTGTCAGCCTTTTCTTGAAGATCCTCAAGGTCAATATTCCCGTCCATATCACATGCGACGACAACGACTTTCATCCCCGCCATGACTGCACTCGCAGGGTTTGTGCCGTGGGCAGATGTCGGGATTAAACAGACATCGCGGTGCGATTCACCACGACTGAGATGGTATTCACGGATGACCAACAGTCCTGCATATTCGCCTTGAGAACCCGCATTCGGTTGCAGTGAAATACCGCTATAACCGGTTATCTCGGCTAACCATGTTTCCAGTTGTGAAAATAGACGTTGGTAGCCTTCTGCCTGTTCTGTCGGGGCAAACGGGTGTAACTCACAGAATTCGCGCCATGTTACGGGTATCATCTCCGCCGTCGCGTTGAGTTTCATTGTACAGGAACCGAGCGGTATCATCGCGTTTACAAGGGAGAGGTCTTTGGTTTGGAGCCTGCGAATATAGCGGAGCATCTCAGTTTCAGAGTGGTAACTATTGAAAACAGGATGTGTCAAGCAGGGACTTTCTCGCTGTAATTCTATAGGGATGGAAGTGGAAGACTGGACGAGCGGAAGAGCGGAAGGGTGCTTTGTGTTTTCCGCACTATTTTCCGCGAAAATCTGCTGAAGTTCTTCAACATCGTCTGATGTTCCTGTTTCATCCAATGAGATGCCGATGTGTGTTGAATCAATTTCTCGAAGGTTTATCTGTCTCGCGCGTGCAGAAGCAAGTAATTTTTCTGTTGCTTCCGCTGGGACGTTAACAGAAATTGTATCAAAACAGGGAGATTCTCCAGTGTCATAACCGAGTTTTTCAAGCCCTGTACGTAGTGTGCAGGTGTGCGCGTGTACACGCTCTGCAATCTGCTTAAGCCCGGTGGGTCCGTGATAGACTGCGTACATTCCTGCCATTACAGCGAGCAGCACCTGTGCGGTGCAGATATTGCTTGTCGCCTTTTCACGACGGATGTGTTGTTCCCGCGTCTGGAGCGCGAGTCGAATAGCGGGTTTGCCGTTCGCATCATGGGATACGCCTGCGATCCGTCCGGGGATACTACGTTTAAGCTCATCGTGTGTGGAAAGGAAAGCTGCATGCGGACCGCCATATCCAAGGGGAACGCCAAACCGTTGCGAGTTACCGATAGCAATGTCTGCACCGAATTCGCCAGGCGGCTTTAATAGCATGAGTGCTAACAAGTCTGTGGCGGTAACAAATAATCCGCCAGCGGCATGCACTTGTTCAGCGAATGGATGGTAATCGTAAATCGCGCCATCAGTTGCAGGATATTGCACGATGGCACCTAAGATCGGTGTGTCAAAATTGACATCACGATGGTCCCCGATTTGTAATTCAATACCGAGGGGTTCAGCGCGTGTTTGTAGAACAGCGATTGTCTGTGGATGACAGGTTTCTGACACAAAGAAGTTCCGAGTGATATTCCGCGGCACATTTGCAAAACACATTCCCATTGCCTCCGCGGCGGCGGTTGCCTCGTCAAGGAGTGAAGCGTTCGCAATAGGTAAGCCGGTTAAGTCGATAACCATTGTTTGGAAATTGAGCAGTGCCTCTAAACGTCCCTGCGAAATCTCAGCCTGATACGGTGTGTATTGCGTGTACCATCCCGGATCTTCCAAAATGTTCCGTTGGATGACCGGCGGGACGAAGCAGTTGTAGTAACCCATCCCGATAAAGGAACGGAAAACCTTGTTTTGGGAGGCAATACCTTTTAATACCGAAAGTACTTCCAATTCCGAAAGCCCCTTGGCATTCTCATTTAGATTGAAGGTTGACGATAGGCGTATATCCGCTGGCACAACATCTTCAATAAAGTCTGCCATTGAAGCATAACCGAGCATCGTCAACATCAATTCAATGTCTTCAGGGCGGGGACCGATGTGTCGATCTGCGAAGGTAGCGGTGTGGTTTTGTTTATCAGGCATGCTCCGCCTCAATATGTGCTTGATACCCATCGGCATCAAGAAGCGCGTCAAGTTCACTTGGGTCCGTTATTCTGATTTTCAGGAACCATCCGTCATCGTACGGAGAATCATTGACCTGTTCTGGTGCGTCAAGGAGAGATTCATTGACCTCAATTACTTCACCGCTAACAGGTGCGTAGAGATCAAATGCGGCTTTGACAGATTCTATGACACCGAATTCGGTTTTCTGTGTGAGTTCGGTGCCGACTTCCGGCAATTCGACGTAGACGATATCTTGAATTTCGGATTGGGCATAGTCGGTGATACCGATAGTGACGATGTCGCCCTCTTGCCTTGCCCATTCATGGCTTTCATTGTATTTTAAGTTTTGTGGAATCATTTTCCTTTGCTCTTCGTGTTACGTTTGTAATCTGAGTTCCTATTTGACTGTTGCCTCTCTCATACTTGTAAACCTTTGAGGCTCACCTTATTTCTCTAAAATCTACTTCAATGTTGACTCACGAATTCCATTTGTAAGATTCAGCGAGTGAAAGAGCGACTCTCTGGCCAGACTCAACCGCTTTGCTCATGCGTCCTTTATCCACATTAAAAAGTTAGGGTTATTTTGAAATAAAAGGCACCTTCACGATTTTCGCGGGGTGCATCTTACCGCGAATTTCTATATCAATTTTTCCATCGTCAGGGACTACCTGAGACAATACAGTAGCGAAACCGATATTGCGTTTCAAACTCGGCGATGGTGCGCCACTTGTCACCTCGCCTACCTGTTCACCGTCCTGATAAACAGCGTAATCCGTACGCGCAACAGCACGGTCAAGCATCTGAAAACCTATCATCTGCTTCTCAATTCCCTTCTTTTTCTGAGCGAGGAGTGCCCTCTTGCCGATAAATTGGCGATTCTTGGATTTGACAAACTTACTGAGACCCACCTCAAATGGGTTTGTGTCGTCGTTCATATCCATACCGTATAGACGTAGCCCGGCTTCAAGACGTAAGGTATCGCGGGCGCCCAGTCCTACGGGTTGTCCGTCTGCCTCTATCACAGCAGGATAGAGCGCATTCCACAAACGTTCCGCATTTTCCGCGGACACATATAACTCAAAGCCAACTTCCCCCGTATAACCTGTTCGCGAAATGACGGTAGGGATGCCAGCGACTTCACCGAGTACAAACCGAAAAAACGAAATCCCAGAAACATCGTGTTCGGGAACGAAAGGCTTCAAAAGGTCTATCGTCTTTGGACCTTGGAGTGCGATGAGAGCCGTATTCCCGCTTACGTCTTTTATTTTCGCGCCTGTGTCGTTGTGGGTCTCTACCCATGCCAAGTCTTTTTCAATGTTGGCAGCGTTGACAACCAGCATATAGTGATCATCGGCGTGTCGGTAAATGAGGAGGTCGTCAACGATTCCGCCTGTTTCATTACAGAATAAGGTATACAACACACGTCCATCGGTTAAACGTCCGACATCATTGGTGCTGAGTTTTTGCACTAACTCGTTTGCCCCCTGTCCGCGAACCTCAAATTCTCCCATGTGCGACAGGTCAAATAAGCCAACATTCATTCGGACAGCCAAGTGTTCTTTAACAATACTGCTATATTGGAGCGGCATCTCCCACCCACCGAATTCGGTGAATTTCGCATTAAGGGATTCATGGATATGATAAAGGGGTGTTCTCTTCATTTTTACCCACCAAATACGCCGAAGATTGCGCCTGTTTAAAGCCCATAGATACGCGCGAGATTTTCGCCGAAAATCAGTGCCTCAGCATCATCGCCGAGTTCTAATCGCTTAAGAGCGTTGATAACTTGGATGGGTCGGTATTCCGGTAAATTAGAACCGAAGACGATCTGTTCCGGTCCAAGTTCATCGACAGCAGTTTTCACCTCTGTCGGAACAACCGTGTCCGGATCTGTCCCCCAACGGCGATGAAACCGCAAGATAGTGGTTCCGAGTGAAACATTCTTATTCGCTTTTGCGACAGCGATACCCGCGTCTAAATCGTCTGGGAACCCCATGTGATCCATGATAACGGGCGTTTCTGGCACCCAACTTGCGACAGTGCCGATCCGGTTGGGATGACAATTGTTAGGTCCAGAGTGAATTGAGATGATAAGTCCATAGTCGCGTGCGGCTTCAACAACAGGACGCACGATAGGATCATCTACATTGTAGTTGTGAATGGCGGGCATCAGTTTAATCCCAGGCATCTCCCACACTTCAGCGGTCAACCTGACCTGCTCGACAGGTTCCGGTTCTGTCGGATGTACAAGTGCGCAACCGAGGGTCCGCGGATTACCGCGAATCGCCTCGGCAAGTTCACTGTTTTCGGGAAGTGGTTGGGGCGTCGGCATGACGACAACGACATCCATATCGGCTTCGTCCTCTAATGCCAACAAAGCGGTTAAATTGAGTTTGCCGTTTTCATCACGAAAAGAATCGTTGAGATAGGCTTCAAAATCGCCTCGCATGAGAAGGCTCCTTTTAATGGTTATCAGTTTTCAGTTATCAGTTTTCAGTTAAGAGGTTATTGGTTTAACAAAGTTATCTTTTAAACTATAACCGTTGACCACTGATAACCCCTTTTTCCCAGTTACAGGGCAGAAGGTTCGTTGATAAGAACTGCACCATCTGTCCTTTTTTCAGAGCCTACAGTCCCTTTTATTAAAGCGTCAACGGTGTCTCGGTAAAGGACAAAGGCAGATTCTGCTGTGACGGTGTCTGGAAAACGGATGATGAAAACAATTTGGGCATCCATCCAATTTGTTGAATCAGTCTTATTCTGATAGTGTGCGGAGATTCCGAGGGCAGTATCCGTCAACTGCGGGACATTGGCAGGTAGTGTACTGTAAATTTGGCTTAATGCCCAATTGGATCGGAATAACTTAGTGCTTCCATGTATTCTTTTGTTGTTAGGTAGTAGTGCAAGTATTTGTGGCTTTGGCGGTGGGTCTTCGATCTGTGCGGCAACAGCTTTCGCGAGTGTAATCATGCCCTCACTAATGCCAGTGGCGAATTCATAACCTTCAATCTGCACGAAATACTTTCCTTTTGAAAACCGGAGATACCCGCCTGAAAGCATTGCTTTACTGCCAACCCATTCAAATTTCATTCTCGGGTAGGTGTGAAAATGGTAAATTCCAAAGGCGTTTTCTGGGGTTCCCATATCGAAAATTTCGAGTAAAATCAACGGCTTTGAACCGAACCGAGGTGTTTCGTATTCCACCTCTGCCTGCCGTTCAAAGCCGTAAGCGTAGTAAAGATCCGGCGAAGTCGGTCTATCTCGATAGAGCGTCCTACCTTGATAGGTCGAAGGCGCAAGCGATTGTACCCACCCTAATAATTCACCATTGTCTGGTAAAAGGTGTTCTGGCGAAAGCGTTGTCTGTAAGACATCCTCTGTCGTTGGCGATTCTCCAACCTGCTCAGAAAACACCTCTATGTTTTCTGCGATTTCCAACATCGTCTGCTCTGCCTTTTTTGCTGTAGAACTGTGCCACACCCCATAGATATATCTGCCTTCGCGCTGAACAACCGTCCAATCACCTTGATCTCCACCACATGAAATTAGCATCAAGCTGCAGAGAAGATAGGTACAGAGCGAGAAACGATAGGATCTATCAAAAATGTATGTGATTTTGCGTTTCATCCGCTGCTATGTCCTGTTACCACTGTTCAGCAAGTTGGTTGTAAAGATCTTCTACGAGTTCATCCACAAGGCGCCTCTCGGCTTCTTCACGGCTCTCCGGCGGTTCAGCCCTACCGTCCACAATATAGAAGTCGTGAACTTGGAGGTGATTGTCCGTTTGCGCGATCATATTGTTGCGGACCCTGTCAAGGAATTCGTATTCGATTTGTAAGGTCATACGTACCATTTCGACTTCACCTTGGGGGCCATAGCCTTGCTCCCGTATATCAAAATCCTGTATCCGCATTGTAAATTCGGCATCGTTTCCGTCTCGCCACTTCCGGTTGAAACGTTGCGTGAGTTTTTCATGAATGACTTCATCGTAGGGACGCTGGGAGGCGTTATCGTAAGCGAAATCTGCATCTAAGATTTCAACAGGTGCGATACGGATAGTGCTGATATGCTCGAGATATTCTGATTTGGAAACATATCCGCACCCAGAGATTAAACCGAGGCATATCAATACCACTAACACGAACACTGATTTAGACATTTTTCCTCCGTATCTTGTCGAAAAAAACGATCCGACTTGTATTGCTTGGACGCTCAAAATCTTAAACCGTTTGGCATGGTAGGTTGTAGGAATTTTACGGGTGAAGCCTTCGGACGTGGGGCTTTCTGCTTTTTGCCATAAAACACAGATTTGACGGTATCAACAACATATCGCTTATAAGTAGGCGACAATAAAACAACAAAGACAAGGACGAGCAGAATAAGAACGATGGCTAAAAAATAGGTTAGCCACTTCTGATCGAGTAGATCCCCTTTATCAAGGGTGTGTTTAGTTGTATTGCGGCGTGCTCTCATGGATATGACCTCTCGTTGGATCGCATATTTACTTCGTGTAAGTCTGTATACTGGTACTTCAAGAAATCGGATTAATCGCGATTATTGAAAATTATAGCACAAACACAGATGACTTGCAAGAGTATTAATTGGGTATTGTGGGAGGCGGGATTAACGAAGATTAGCACTTGAATTCGGTCATGTCTGACATATCTATTCGTTCTATTTTTGCGGTATAGCATAAAGAAAAAGAGGGTCCCTGGGTGTGGAAGTTGGTGACTGACTATAAAGTTAGCATACTATTCAGAACCGTTTTGTGTCACGCCGGGGGGCGGTTCAGAGAACTCTTCACCGCGTGCCGCTGCTTCCTTTCTACGTCGATCCCAGTCTGCTATTTCTCTATAAACCTTCGCCTGACCCTCTGCCATGCCTTCCGCTTTGCCTTTCGCTTCGGCTGCCCGAATTCGCTTTTCTTGTCTGTTTAGATACCAATCTGATAATAACATGATTAGATCAATGCCTCCCACTATCATCCCGATTATAGCTGCTCCAACGGGAATGAAGTTTGAAAATCTCTCACGACTCGCCAGAATTCTTTCAGTTTTATCAAAATGTCCTCCACCAAGGTAAAAATATAATAACCTGCAGAGCATGGATTGTCAACGAAAAATTATGCCGGGGGTCGCGCCTAAAGCGGAGGGATCGGGATTTGGAAATCCCTGCGACGGGAGAAATGAATTCATATAGTTAAAAGATAGGAGCATTTA